>NZ_JAJHOG010000019.1:0-40778 GCF_020819615.1 Rheinheimera sp. UJ51 | reverse complement strand
ACGCCCTAAATTCAGCTGCCAGCACTGCGACACATTGGTGCAAGGTGCTGCGCCTGAGCGTGTGATTAAAAAAGGACTGGCCAGTGCGGCATTGCTCACACAGGTGATGGTTGATAAATACCTCGACCATCAACCGCTGTACCGCCAAGCCGAGCGGATGGAACGTGAAGGCATCGACATCGAGCGCTCTACCTTGGCTGACTGGGTAGGACAAACAAGTGCATTACTCACGCCACTGGCAGGTGCCATCGGCCACCATGTTAAAGCCAGTTACCACGTACATGCGGATGATACCACCGCACCGACGCTATCACCGGGTAAAGGTCGCACGCAAACGGGTCGTTACTGGACCTATGTCCGCGATGGTCGCCCCTGGGGAGATGGCACACCACCTGCGGTGTGGCTGCAATACAGTGAAGACCGAAGAAGTCTTCATCCTACGGCGCATTTAAAAGATTACAAAGGCTCACTGCAGGCCGATGCTTATGCCGGTTACAACGAATTATACCAACGGCAAATCACCCAACATGGTTGCTGGGCACACGTACGGCGTAAGTTCTATGACATTACCCAAAGCGGCCCTTCGCCTTTAGCCGACGAAGCTATTGCCATTATCCAATCCC
Source organism: Rheinheimera sp. UJ51 (assembly GCF_020819615.1). Classification (NCBI taxonomy): domain Bacteria; kingdom Pseudomonadati; phylum Pseudomonadota; class Gammaproteobacteria; order Chromatiales; family Chromatiaceae; genus Rheinheimera; species Rheinheimera sp. UJ51. Next base: position 40,155 of record NZ_JAJHOG010000019.1, on the reverse strand, counting down.
TCTATGTGATTGAAAAGCAGGTACGCGGCCAACCACCGGATGAACGACAACACATCCGAGCCATACATGCCAAGCCAATCCTTGAGCGCTTCCATACGTGGTTGCAAACAACCCTGCGTACCTTATCGAAAGGCTCGCCGTTATCCAAGGCTATTCACTATGCTCTGAAGCAGTGGGAGGCGCTGGTTGCCTATGTGGATAACGGTTATGCTGAGATAGATAACAACAGTGCAGAGCGCTCATTGCGGCCGATTGCCTTGGGCAGGAAAAATTACCTGTTTGCGGGTTCAGTTGCTGGAGGAGAGCGAGCTGCCGTGCTGTACTCAATACTCGGCACCGCTAAACTCAATGGCATCAATCCAAATGACTATCTCACAGCGGTACTTAAGCGTATCGGCAATCACCCCATCAATCGTGTCGATGAGTTGTTACCTTGGAATATCGATCTATCTAAACAGTCAGGTGACGCGATTTAAGACACTAAGTGTCCACTAAAATTAAGTGGACACTTAAATCAGAGCGCTAACCTGTGATCGCCGGACGCTTACCTTCATCTAATGTAAATGGGTCTACATCAGACTTTTGCATTTTCAGTGGTTTTAAGCGAACAGGCGCAGTAAACTGGTAACGGTCGGCTGCTTCACTAAGGATCATCTGAATAACTTTTAGATGGCGGTTAATATAACCTGCTGAAATCTGTTCTCCGTTTTCGCGACGAACTTTGCCGAGTGTGGCGCGAAACTGGATTAAATCAGCCTTTGTGATGTGGTCGACCTCCATCTTCCCAAAGTAAGGGATAAGCCGATTCTGAACCAATATCGAAATCGTTTTACGATATGATTCGCGCCAGCTAACTTGCATTTCATCAAGCCAAATATTGGCAAACTCTTTCAATGTTGGCAGCCGCTGAGCCCGGTTTCCAGCAAGCAAACGCTGTTGCTGTTTTTCAAACCGAGCGACCATTTTGCTGTTCGGGAAATAATTGCTGTAAACAAAGGTTCCAAGCAAAATTTCCGCTTCAATTCTCTCTAACAGCTTTGTTAACGTTTTCCGATTTGCTGGTGTGTCAGGCAATGCTGTTTGTTCACGGCAGCGCTCACGCATATATTGGAAATCGATTTGTAACATATTTGAAGCACGTACTCTGATATTACCCACGAGCGTATCCCCCATTAGCCATTGGAATAGAACTGTGAGTAAACGTTTTACTGATATCTCGCTGTATAGCCTCCCACATATATAAAATTTTCCGACCACCAAAAGGTCGAATATAGTGAACCCCTTCAAGCAACACTCTGTCCTTAAGCTGCTCTCTGATTGTTCTAACGTCATACTTGATTAATTGCGACAGCTCTTCCGTTGTCAGATAAGTTTGTGCCATACTATAAGTCTCCTCTACAAGAAGCCATTATGCTTCTCTAGAGATACAATAATATACTCAAAAGATACCTGTCAAGCACATTTTGTATCTTTAGAGAAACATTTAGGTGCTTTGGGGTGATAAAATGTAACCTGTCCACTTTGATGGGCGCAAAAAAATTGAAGATTACCGATGTGATGCGGGATACAGGGATCAACAGAAGCACCTTAACGCGACTGTATCACGAGACCACTACGCGCATTGACTACGATACGTTGGAAATACTGTGCAAATACTTAGAATGTGATGTTGGTGAATTTTTAGAGATATCAGAAGGATAAATAATTTTGATACGCCATTTTGATGTCATTTACATCCATCTAACCGGAAGTTCCAGAGTTAATAGATATCATTCAGCAGTCGGTTCGGCAGTCATGGGTCAAGTGAGCACAAAAAGGCGCGACATAAAATATATCTAAACTAGCATAATCAGTTTCAATCCTCGCGCCTGCGTGAGGCGCGCCCCGTTAAAAGCGCAATCTAGCGCGACGCACAAAGCGTTTCAATCCACGCGCCTGCGTGAGGCGCGACGAATCCGTTATTGTTGCCAGCTATTACAGTTAAGGTTTCAATCCACGCGCCTGCGTGAGGCGCGACGACGCTGACCGCCGATGAGCTTGGCGGTTTTACCGTTTCAATCCACGCGCCTGCGTGAGGCGCGACTTGAGTTCTACGCTTGGCGCGGTGATAACATTACCGTTTCAATCCACGCGCCTGCGTGAGGCGCGACCGGCTTCTATGCGGCACGCAGGGAAGCAATAGAGCGTTTCAATCCACGCGCCTGCGTGAGGCGCGACTAGATCACTGTAAAACGCATGGCGTGATACGTGAAGTTTCAATCCACGCGCCTGCGTGAGGCGCGACGCTTCATCCCAAGTGTAACCCTTCAAGCCTAAGCCGTTTCAATCCACGCGCCTGCGTGAGGCGCGACGATGGCAGCTTTTAATAAATTTAACGCGCTAGTCGTTTCAATCCACGCGCCTGCGTGAGGCGCGACAATATAAAGCAGCAACAAAAATCACAGTTCAGCGAGTTTCAATCCACGCGCCTGCGTGAGGCGCGACTATAACAAGCAAGTATGCAGTAGCACGAGATCTAGTTTCAATCCACGCGCCTGCGTGAGGCGCGACGCATCATGGTTTGCGCTCTCGCATAGCCGGCTGGTTTCAATCCACGCGCCTGCGTGAGGCGCGACCAACACAATATAACTTTGATTGGCTTGTACGCCTGTTTCAATCCACGCGCCTGCGTGAGGCGCGACTGTTGCCGCTGTGGGTGTTCCATACACTGACACGTTTCAATCCACGCGCCTGCGTGAGGCGCGACTTTCGGTAAAAATATCGGTCACACTGCGATCACTTGTTTCAATCCACGCGCCTGCGTGAGGCGCGACCGCCACTTTTAGCGCCACCTCGTCAGAAAAGAAAGTTTCAATCCACGCGCCTGCGTGAGGCGCGACGGAAGAGTTAGGGGCTTTTGCCCCAGCTCTACCTGTTTCAATCCACGCGCCTGCGTGAGGCGCGACCTGCTTAACTTCGTCTGGTTTCGGCATGTTGTCGCGTTTCAATCCACGCGCCTGCGTGAGGCGCGACCGTGACGGCGCTGCCAGGCTATCATCGGCAATGGTTTCAATCCACGCGCCTGCGTGAGGCGCGACGCGGCAAAACCATAGTTGGGCTATCAAGCGGCTATGTTTCAATCCACGCGCCTGCGTGAGGCGCGACCTATAAGCTGCATTTATAGTTATGAGCGAGTGGCGGTTTCAATCCACGCGCCTGCGTGAGGCGCGACGGATACCTTCGCCGCCTTCAGTGTTGAGATACTGTTTCAATCCACGCGCCTGCGTGAGGCGCGACGAACGAGTCAGAGCTGCAAAAGCAACCAAAGACAGGTTTCAATCCACGCGCCTGCGTGAGGCGCGACTTTATCGTTAAGCAGCAGCGAGCAGAGTTTATCGTTTCAATCCACGCGCCTGCGTGAGGCGCGACTGTCGCTAGAAAGCTGCTTTACCGCATATTGAAAGTTTCAATCCACGCGCCTGCGTGAGGCGCGACAATTAGTTTGGCACTTAAAAGCCTATCACTGCCAGTTTCAATCCACGCGCCTGCGTGAGGCGCGACGCTTACGGGTGGCTGCCTATATAAAGATGGCGCAAGGTTTCAATCCACGCGCCTGCGTGAGGCGCGACCGACCGTTAGTGCTGCTCGCTGTGCTGTAATTCAGTTTCAATCCACGCGCCTGCGTGAGGCGCGACGAGCATCGGCTTTAGCATCCCGCAAGGTAAGAGTGTTTCAATCCACGCGCCTGCGTGAGGCGCGACACAAGTGCTTTATGACTTCGCCGGCTTCTTAGGCGTTTCAATCCACGCGCCTGCGTGAGGCGCGACATGGCCGCTATTGGCTCGACGTTCCTACAGCCTGTTTCAATCCACGCGCCTGCGTGAGGCGCGACGCAGATAGCTCAGAGCCAAAGTCTATCGACTACCTGTTTCAATCCACGCGCCTGCGTGAGGCGCGACAAGCGGCTATGCGAGCCAGCCTGAACCAGAGGATGTTTCAATCCACGCGCCTGCGTGAGGCGCGACGCAATACCGGCGAGTACAACGCAGCCACCACGTTTGTTTCAATCCACGCGCCTGCGTGAGGCGCGACAATATCCCTCTGGCTATTGCTTCAACATCATCACGTTTCAATCCACGCGCCTGCGTGAGGCGCGACACTATTACAACATTCGCAGCATCATTAACATTGATGTTTCAATCCACGCGCCTGCGTGAGGCGCGACCACTTAAATTTTCAGTGCTTTGGTTATTTTCTGATGTTTCAATCCACGCGCCTGCGTGAGGCGCGACCAGCATCAGCCCCAGCGCGATTAGTCTCGTCTTGTTTCAATCCACGCGCCTGCGTGAGGCGCGACCTTCCGTTTCTTTAGCTATGCAGTTAGTCAGCATGTTTCAATCCACGCGCCTGCGTGAGGCGCGACTGCTTCTTCTGCTTTTCATTTTCTTTACCCTGTAAGTTTCAATCCACGCGCCTGCGTGAGGCGCGACAAGTCACATCAAAGCAGGCAAACGCCACTTAACAGTTTCAATCCACGCGCCTGCGTGAGGCGCGACTTTAATTGAATCTGCGCTTCTTGTTCGCGACGTGCGTTTCAATCCACGCGCCTGCGTGAGGCGCGACCGTAAACACATCGACAACAATTAAGCCGTTACGCCGTTTCAATCCACGCGCCTGCGTGAGGCGCGACACTAGCATACAGTTAACCATTAAAGGGGTTGTATGAGTTTCAATCCACGCGCCTGCGTGAGGCGCGACTCTGCAAATCCTCCTCAACGCCAGGCATGGCCCGTTTCAATCCACGCGCCTGCGTGAGGCGCGACGGTGCAACGGCGCAACGTACACCGATGATAAAAAGTTTCAATCCACGCGCCTGCGTGAGGCGCGACAGTTGCACCGGCTGGCGTGAACTGTTGAGCAGCCGTTTCAATCCACGCGCCTGCGTGAGGCGCGACCAGCTATAGTTTGGCTCGTCTAAACCTAACGGCTTGTTTCAATCCACGCGCCTGCGTGAGGCGCGACGCCCCCTTTAAACAAATAATCATTTCTTTTCTGGTTTCAATCCACGCGCCTGCGTGAGGCGCGACTACAACGCCTTGGTCAATCGTTATTCCGAGCTTGCGTTTCAATCCACGCGCCTGCGTGAGGCGCGACCAGATTACCCGTTATCAGTAAAGCGCGTGCTTACGTTTCAATCCACGCGCCTGCGTGAGGCGCGACAGTCGATTTTTGGCATTACCCACCTATGGATTGAGGTTTCAATCCACGCGCCTGCGTGAGGCGCGACGCCAGAGTTAGATTTGCCAATCAGCGGTTACGGGTTTCAATCCACGCGCCTGCGTGAGGCGCGACGTCAAGCCGCCATCAGCTAAGCCAGCCATGCCGAGGTTTCAATCCACGCGCCTGCGTGAGGCGCGACCATTGACGCATAAAATAGGCATCAGTGCGTGCGCGTTTCAATCCACGCGCCTGCGTGAGGCGCGACCGCGGCATCATTAACAGATGGGCACCGCCGTCAGAGTTTCAATCCACGCGCCTGCGTGAGGCGCGACAATTTAGGCACCGCTCAACGTAAGTCAAATGACGCGTTTCAATCCACGCGCCTGCGTGAGGCGCGACCTTATAGGCAAGAATGGCAGCGAATGCCAATGGTGTTTCAATCCACGCGCCTGCGTGAGGCGCGACCGGTACAGCAGAAGCGTTGTTTAGATTGACATGGGTTTCAATCCACGCGCCTGCGTGAGGCGCGACGTCCAATCATTAGGCATAATGTGCATTTCTTCTAGGTTTCAATCCACGCGCCTGCGTGAGGCGCGACCCATTTAATAACCCTCAATTTCACCCGTCAATAGTTTCAATCCACGCGCCTGCGTGAGGCGCGACGCCCGTTATGACGTCAACAACTTGTTGAGCATCCAGTTTCAATCCACGCGCCTGCGTGAGGCGCGACTACCCGTTGTTAGCGCATCCACAGTGACATCGTGGTTTCAATCCACGCGCCTGCGTGAGGCGCGACGCTCGGCAGTTACCTGCGTGAGTTCCTCAGTGCCGGTTTCAATCCACGCGCCTGCGTGAGGCGCGACCTACGACCACGGCTTGACCTGACGGCAACGGCGTGTTTCAATCCACGCGCCTGCGTGAGGCGCGACTGAACACATCGACAACGATTAAGCCGTTTCGCAGTTTCAATCCACGCGCCTGCGTGAGGCGCGACTTTCTGTCCTGAATCACCGTCATTATTCAAAGCTAGTTTCAATCCACGCGCCTGCGTGAGGCGCGACAACGTGATCAGGCACTTTAACCAGTACATAGCCGCGTTTCAATCCACGCGCCTGCGTGAGGCGCGACTATAAAAGATAAAGAATTATTGTGGCTTTGTGGCTGTTTCAATCCACGCGCCTGCGTGAGGCGCGACTTTATGGGCCACAACGCCCCAGCCGATTACGTAGTTTCAATCCACGCGCCTGCGTGAGGCGCGACCTAACGTGAGCATTTCGCCGTCAAATTCCAGTTGGTTTCAATCCACGCGCCTGCGTGAGGCGCGACAACACTGCTAAAGTTCACTACTACTTTTTTAAGTGGTTTCAATCCACGCGCCTGCGTGAGGCGCGACTGCCATAATGCAGCAATGGCTTGCTTTTTAGTTTTGTTTCAATCCACGCGCCTGCGTGAGGCGCGACAACGCAAGTCGATAAGTTGTTTTGTTTATAGTGGTGTTTCAATCCACGCGCCTGCGTGAGGCGCGACAAATATCGGTCACGCTGCGGTTGCTGCTGTCCTGTTTCAATCCACGCGCCTGCGTGAGGCGCGACGTGATAAGTTTATTAAGGCAGATAAATGAGCAAAGGTTTCAATCCACGCGCCTGCGTGAGGCGCGACCTGCCTTTAGTAGCTGTAAAATCTTATCATCACTGTTTCAATCCACGCGCCTGCGTGAGGCGCGACAGACTTGTAATTAAGCCCAAGCTCTTTGCATGCTGTTTCAATCCACGCGCCTGCGTGAGGCGCGACATGACCAACATGCTAACCGGTAGCTCTGGCGAGTGGTTTCAATCCACGCGCCTGCGTGAGGCGCGACCACGGCCTATTAAACGGCCAGCCAAACGAGGGCGCAGTTTCAATCCACGCGCCTGCGTGAGGCGCGACTTAAGAGTGTTTATCAAGGCTCGCAAATGTTCACGTTTCAATCCACGCGCCTGCGTGAGGCGCGACCCGCCCCCTTTGTTATCGATGTACTAAAACCGTTAGTTTCAATCCACGCGCCTGCGTGAGGCGCGACCTTATTCAGCCCAACCGCCAGCGCCGCCAGTGATGTTTCAATCCACGCGCCTGCGTGAGGCGCGACACAAGCTGCAATCGCAACTTAGCCGCAGCAAAACCGTTTCAATCCACGCGCCTGCGTGAGGCGCGACGCGAACCGCTATAGTCATTTACCCAGCTTACTTTTGTTTCAATCCACGCGCCTGCGTGAGGCGCGACCATCGATGTGCACAGAGTCATCCACTTCATTGCCGTTTCAATCCACGCGCCTGCGTGAGGCGCGACATTCCTTTTATCAAATACCGAATCAGGAATAGCGGTTTCAATCCACGCGCCTGCGTGAGGCGCGACTTCATGCTGGTTTACCTACGTTCAATTCATAGGTAGTTTCAATCCACGCGCCTGCGTGAGGCGCGACTCGCGTTCGAACTCTGCTGCCATGGCATCCATGTCGTTTCAATCCACGCGCCTGCGTGAGGCGCGACCTCGTGCATCCATCACATTCAATCCTATTTATAGGGTTTCAATCCACGCGCCTGCGTGAGGCGCGACAAGCTGGATAGTGCGTCCATGAAGTCAAGCTATATGTTTCAATCCACGCGCCTGCGTGAGGCGCGACTATTTGCTCGGCGCCAGCGGTGTTAACCATAGTTGTTTCAATCCACGCGCCTGCGTGAGGCGCGACTGCCTTTTTGCAAAGGCGGGGGTAGTCTAACGCTAAAATGTATTTAGCGCTAACCCACAGAGATTATTCAAATAACGAACGTAAAAATACTACGGGCTTACATTTAACTTTTAAATTCAGTTAGTAAGCCCGCCGCTAAGGATCCGGCTTTTTAAAGAGCACTACAGGTTAGCGATTAGATAATCAGCGTATCGGCAAATAAATCCAACGAGGCTTTTGCGCCATGATGTTCTACTTTGCTGCGCCAACTTTTACCCAGTATATAAAAACGCAAGCTGTCGACTTCTTCATCGTAAGTTGCTAATAGCTCAGCCTTCAATCTGACCCATTGCGCCGGGTCGATATCACACTCAAACACCGAGTACTGCACACGGGTGCCGTAGTCCTGACAAATTTTGGCAATACGTCTTAACCGGGCTTTGCCATCTTCTGAACTAAAGGATACGTCGTAGGTAATTAGTACCATCATAAAAGAGCTACCTGCTACTTACTAAAAAAGGGTGGATACTCAGCTAGGTCACCACGCAGGTGCCGGGCCAGCAACATCGCCTGAATGTAAGGCAATAAACCGATTTCAACGTCTTCGCCCAAAAAAGTATGCTTAATGGTTTGCTGTTTGCGGCTTTGGTATTCCTGCAGTACTCGTTTGCGGGCGTCGTCTTTTAGCTTTACTGCGCCACCGGCTTCTGTCACAAAATCTGTTGCTTTAATTTGTTGCCGGTTCAGTAGGGTTAGCACTAAACGATCAGCGATAAAAGCACGGAACTCCTCCAGCAAATCCAGCGCCAGGCTGTCTCTGCCTGGCCGTTCCTGATGCAAAAAACCTACCTGCGGGTCAAGCCCTACGCCTTGCAAAGCCGCACTGATATCATTGCCCAGCACTGAATAGATAAACGACAACAGCGCATTAATAGGATCTGTCGGCGGGCGCCGAACCCGGCCGCTAAAGTTAAAGCCTTTTGCACTGCCAGTAAGCAATAAATTAAATACCGAGAAATAGCGCGCTGCGGCATCGCCCTCGTAACCACGAATTTTATCCAGGCTTGTTGTCAGCTTTAACGTATCCAAAATATGATTAAGTGCCGTTATCTGAGTAGTTAATTCAGGCAATACGCCATGGTTACGCTGCTGGCGCTGCAATACCTGTTTTTGCATCTGTATTTTTGCCGCTACGATATTGCGGGCAATAGAGTGTGGATCTTCATCTGCTTTGCGATACTGGCTTCTGCGCAACAACACATTACCGGATTGCTTGCCCTGAATTCTGGCCAGAAAGCGGCCATATTCGGTAAAAAATGCCAGATTTACCGCGTTTTCACCACAAAACCCCATAACTTGCGGCGAAACCATGACATTACCAAAACAAAAAATAGCCCCTATGCCGTGAATAGGTAACTGCGCCGCTTTTTGTTTATTGATATCAATAACCAGGGTTTCACGCTCTTTATGCAAATAAGCGCCCTGTGTATTGATATACAAGCTATTCTGCAGTTTTTTCATCAGTATCATCCATGGCAAAGAGCTTTTTTACGTACTTGCGGCTGTTGTCTTGTTGTAGCAGTTTAGGGTTGCATAAGTCATACAAACTACAGGCATGGCAATGCTTGCCATATACCGCTTTGGGCGTTTGGCCAGACGCCAACATGGCTGCTACCTCAGTAATTACCTGCAAGGTACGCAAGCGCAGCTCAGCACTAAAGGTAATTACCTGGCGATGCCTGGTTTGGTGGTACCAGAGTGCGCCTTCAGATACACTCTGCCCGGTCATTTCTTCCAGGCACAGTGCCTGCGCACAGAGTTGAATTTCATCCCAATCACCGGGTTTGGGTTTACCGCGTTTGTACTCTACCGGGCATAATTTGCCGCTGGATAAATCACGCTCCACTAAATCCAGCTTGCCGGTTATGCCCAGCTTAGGCGCTGCCACCTGCACGCCGCGCTCAAACCGCACGCCCTTACGGGTTTCCGGTTCGCCACTATCTACCCGCTCATGCAGCAAGTTGCCTTGTGCAGTCAGAAAATTATCTGCCCACACTTGCTCGTTATGTATTAATGCACACTGGCGGGGGCAAAAAGCAAAATGCTGTAAGGCCGCCAGAGGCACTAAACGCCTGTCAGGATCAGAAGCCATCAATCTCTTCTGGCGTTAACCCTGCCAACTGGCTTATTTCATAACTACCATCAGCTTTGACATTCAGCGTTCTGTGTACCTTGGCAGATGAATACTGCCCTGCCTTGCTGCTATGTTGCCACCAAATCACCTTTTCAACCGCCATAGAACCTTCTGGCCGGGCAGAGGATGCGTCACCTTCAAACAATTTCGGCAGTATTGATTTAAGCGCATTCGCATCAGCGTCACTAAAACCGGTTTTTTCAGCCAACTGGGGTGACATAGCGCCATAGGCAACATAAACCGCACTATCAACTCGGTGTTTCATACCCATAGTATCCGAGCCTTTTTTACTGCCATCACCATCACCACTAACACTTTTGGTGATCTGCGTACTGGTGATACTTACCGGTTCAATACTAAAGGCAGAATGAATACTAACCGGCCCACGAATGGGAATAGATACACCGTCTTTTTCTTCGCTTTTAAACGCAAATAACTGGCCAAAGGCACGGACGTCAAACCAGGTTTCACATGCCAGTTTTGCTGCATCTTCTGTTTTTGTCTTCTTCGCATTCAGTGCATCTTTACCTAAAACACCTTCTGCTCTTGCCCGCAGGCTTGGGTAGCCATCGGTTTTCTTTTCATCCGATTGCACAAAAATAGCCTGACCAGCGTCTTGTAAGCGATCTCGTGTTTTACGCTTTAAACATACATCGGTAATTTCGCCAAAGCCGTCATAATCTGTCCGTGGGCGGTTACCATTTAACGGATCACCATTTGGGTTAGCGTTTTTTACTGAGAAGATAATGGCAAAGTCGATTTTGTTTTGTAAGCTCATGCTGTTTTCCTTATTCTGCTGTATCTGCGGCTTCTACCGCGTCTTTTTTACTGTTTAGTACTAAGCGCTGGCAGTGAAAACCCAGTAAAAACTCACCGCTTAACGCTTTGTCTGATTTAAATTCTGTAGTATCGAAAGCCGACTGAATGCTATCCAGCAGGTCTTTTCGTAACTTTAAAAAGCCGGGGCTAACATTCTGCAAACGATGCATATAGGGCGTTAATGCCAGTTCTAAATTACGCCAGGTGGAGAATGGCCTGTCGGCAAAGCGTTGCATTAAGCGCTCTGCCGTGGTGTTACGCTTTTCACCCGCTTTATAAAGCGCATAAGATTCAATATTTTCCGCTACCGCCAATAAACGGCCATATAAATAGTCCCGTGAGGTACTGGTTTCATCTAATGCCATTGCATAGTCCTTTTGGTATTTAATATGAGGTGTGCGTTTGCAAAAGCCTTTATAAAGCGCGCAGGCAATACCGAGGTTTTGCTCCCACTTCCATGAATCTTCACTTTTGTAAGCTAATCGATTGGTTGCCCGTTTAATGGCATAGGTAACAATATCTACCGGCAAGGGCCGGCCTTCTACAATGCAGGGTAGCAGGCGCTCGGTAAGGTTTTTCTTCAGTGAATCAGTGCTTTTTAAAACATCGCCGTAAACGGCATCCCAAATTTTATAAGGTGCGGGGGCACACGCAGACCAGATCGTTTTCTCGATAGGTTTGCTTTTACTCTCACTGTGCAGTGTTACTTTGTGCCGCTGTGGCCAGGCAAAATCCTGATACCATTTTTCTAACGAGGCTAAAAACTCTTCCGCTATCGTTTCACGGTAGTAAATAATCCCCATGCGCCCCGGGGTTGCGGAATCCAACCCTAAAATACAAATGCTCTCGTTACGCTCAAGCTCTCCCTTACCCGTGCCTTTTAGGTGACTTTTCAGATTTAGCGCATAGCTTTGGCCTAAATCCAGTGAGTGATCTTTGTCGGGTAGGATTTCGGTATGTAACAGATCCCAGGGATCTGCAAACGGATTTGGAGTCTTTTTGCCTGAAATGGCCCAGCTTAGGTAGTAGGCATTATTATCACTACCATCGCCCACTTTGATACCTTGCCTTTTTAGCAAAAATCTAAGGGCATTATGTGCTTTTTGCGTTACATCAAAACTCACTGCCGATGCTTGCTCACTATCGGTAAATTTACCTCTGAAGGTAAAACCACTGCTATCGTTGGCGGAGATTAATTTTGCTTTATCGCCGTTGTGGCGAATTTTGGCTGGATGGTTTGATGCTAAAACACTTTGCTCGCCTTTTATTAAACACAGGCCAGGCTTACCGCCATTTAAACTGTCAAAATTAATCCAGCTTTGCTGAATTTCAGAATCAAGCCAGGTTTTAGACTGTGCTATACCTGGCACTTCTACAGTCCAGCACACTAACGCAGAACCTTGATCCAACGATCCTTTTTCTTTTGGTAACAATCTAAAAATGGCAGGTGCTTCTGAATCTCCCGACCATTTTGTTAAAAGTTCACCGTCTGCGGCATGCAATACACCATGCTTAATTAGGTCCGCCACAACCGTTTTCTGAACAATATAGGAGTGAATAATTTTAAGTGTAGATACAGCAAACTCTGATTCGCACCAAGAACGTAATAAAGCCTCATACAGCTCATAGCCTGAAGCTTTTTTTCCACCAAACTCGGCATAATCACCCGCGACATACTGGATTTTGTCTGCTAATGGATGGGGTGCCAAGCCACTGCTTCTGCCGGCAGACTGCTCAGTTGCCGGTAAAACTATTTGTGTTTTCTCCAGCACTTCAGCTCTTACGAAATTGCCGTTTTCGTCAATAACAATATTAATATGAGCATTCTGCGGAGTGTGGCTAACCGGCATTAACTGCTGTTCCTGCGGTAAATCTGCAGAGAGCTGCTGCGCCTGTTCATAGGTTTCATATAGCCGTGCTAACCAGCTCATAATGCTGCCTCCAGCTCATCTACAGCCTGTTGATTTACATCAAGCGTAAACTCCTTGGGTTGCATCTCGCGCACAAAGCGCCTGATCTGGCAATCCTCCGGGCGGGGAAAAGTAACAATGCCATGTTTCATCGTGGCGTGCCAAAACCGGCTGTGTAATTCATTGATGCCGATTTCATCTGGGTAATCAAAACCGTGAAACATTAAACCAAAACCAAGCTCGTCAATATTGTCGTAAGCACCAGAGCCTTCACCAAATTCACAAGGCTCAACGTAGGCCTGGCAATCACGCGTACCCAAAAAGACATCCTGCCGCCCACCTTTTTCCAGCATCCGTGTCGCAATACTAAAATGCTTGCCGTCAATTCTGTCTTGCTCAAGCTCTGGCCGGTGCTCATTCCACTCGAAATGCGCCTCAACCTGATATTCAACATCATGCAAAAAGGTGTAAATAGCCAGGCTATTACCCCCGCCCCAGTTCAGCGGCTTAGTGCCTTTTGTTTGGGTGCGAAGAGGCTTAATCACTCTGACTCTGTCTACATACCAGGTAAGCGTTGGCTTCCAATAAATAGATTTTAAAACGCCCTTTAATGCCTCATAAGTTGGCAGATGGTAAGAGCATTTTTCACCGCCTATTTTAGTAATCGGATCGGTAAACAATGCATAGCGCCCTCGCAGACGAAAACTAATGCTGTTTTTCATTGGTTTTGTCGCCATTGTTGTGTCCTTTTCAATTAGAAAACAAAGTTATGCTGCTCTGCACTAGGTTCTGTGCAAACGCCAAAATCTTCACTGTAAAACCGCTCATCAAGGTAGTAGACGCCCTCCCCATCTGCTATCTCGTAAATCGCTTTCTGTTGTTGAAGTTTTTCCCAGACATTGGGGAAGAGATTGACGCTGTATTTCTGCGACCTGCGAAGCAAAGGGTAGTAAGTTGCGGCATCGAATTTTTTATTTGCTGCGCAAAGATCTGTTATTAGCGCTTTACCGTCACCGTAAGGCACTATTAGCGATTGCGTAGGTGCATCTATCGCTTTAAAGGCTTTACCTGCTGTCATAAAAGCGTGATGTAATGCCAGCGGCGTATTGCCATAAGGGTTTCGTGCATTAACGCTTAGCAGGTTAAGCAAATTATTAGCGCCATTTGCAACTGTAGCTTTAAGCGGATAATTCATTTCCTTACTGCGATCAAAAAAGTAATACTGAAAATACTGCTGCATTACCTCAGGTTTCAAAAAATCCTGCCCTTTAAACTCGTTAAATATCCGCTTTGTGGTGTCACGCCCTACTTTTATATCTGGCAGTAAATCGATGGTTTCTTTGTCTGGGTTAACTACATAAACCTGAGCAGTCTGGTGCCTGCCATTCCGGTTACAACGGCCAGCCGCCTGAGCTAAAGAATCCAGCCCTGCCTGAAAACGGATAACAGAGGCGAAATCAACATCGACCCCTGCCTCAATTAATTGAGTGCTAAAACACAGCACCGGTAATCCAGCGTCTAAACGCTGCCGCACCTTAGTGAGTAATAACTTACGATGTGCCGGGCACTGTGCAGTGCTCAGATGAATTAATGCATCTGAATCAATTTGTTGTGTTTGCTGTGCAGACTTGAACAATGCCTGTGCCCAGTTTTTGGTATTAACAATAATCAGGCAGCTTTGCTTTAACTGCAGTTGCTCAACCGCTAAGGCTGTAATTTCCTCTAATGACCAGCCAGCGACTGTTGTTTTGTCCAGAATCTCTACACGTTTTAGCTGCTGAAACAACTCACCTACATCAGGCATAAGCTCATTGCCTGCCGGCAGATGCAGCCTGCCTTTATTTTCATTTTGAACCTGATGTAACAAGGGTTGCGTTGCAGTGCAAAGCACAGCTGTCGTCTTACAATTCGCAGTCAGAAAATTCAGCGAGTTATTAAACAAGTGGATGCAATTAACCGGTAGGGTTTGGATTTCATCAAATACGATCACGCTATTGGCCAGTTGATGCAACCGCCTGACGCCTCGGGTGCCACCGCTTAGCAAGGTTTCCAGAAATTGCACCACAGTGGTGAGTACTATCGGCGCATCCCAGTTTTCACTGACCAACTTGCTATGCCAGGTTTGCTGCTCCGGCTCCAGATTAGAGTGATGTTCTAACACCCATGGTCTTGTATCATCATCGCGGTGTAGTACTATTCTGATTGCCTCAGCGTTTTGTTCAATAATTGAGGTGTAAGGAATAATATAAAAAATACGGTCCAGTTGGTGTTTTTTGGCGTGATGTAAGGCAAAGCGCAAACTGGAATAGGTTTTACCGCCACCGGTCGGTACAGTAAGGCTGTATATCCCCTGAGCATCGACAGCGCGTTTTAAGCAATTATCTGAGATCTGCTTGCGTATATCGTCTACGGCATTTCTGACTTTCAACGTGGTTACAAAAGCTTCCATACGTTGACAAGCTAATACCCAATCCGGTTTTAATTGCCGGTACTGGCTGTAATCAGGGTTTTCAAAATCAGCACTGTTTACCCTGTCTGCATCGATAAGGCAGCTGAACAAAAACTTGGTATAAAAGCCAAGATTAAACGCAGAAATAATTTCACTTGTATCAGCCGAATGGCGCGGCAATAACTGTTTCAGCTTATTTACCATATCAGTGACAAACGTAGAAGTGGCTATCGACTCGACTATGGTAATCACTTCAGAGTCTACAGCCTGGATACACTCCTGCAAATGAGTTTGCTCATCGGCTTTATTCATCCTAGCCAAGAAACCGGCGCCATTTTCTGAAGGCAAATTATCAACTAGGCCGCTGTGGTGAGAAGCGACACACAGCGCCAGAATCTGTACCACCGCAATTGCTAGTTTTTGCTCTAACGAGCCGTTGTCTGAATAAAGTTTGCGTGCAATAGGCACTAATTTATTAAATAGCCATTGGGCACCCGCAGATGAGTGATCAATTTTCCCTTTTAAGCTCTTTGATTCTATCTCATCCAGATCCGGATCATAATCAGCACCAAGCTCTCTGATAATCAGCAGCATGTAGTCTTGAAACGCCTTGCTGTATTTACCAAAGTCGTGCAAAAGCCCGATTAGAATGCCTGCTTCGTCATGGCCAATTTTCCCAGCATACATTGCTGCTAACTGGCTTACTTCCGTTAGATGTGTTTTAAGACTTTGATGATGAGCGCCCGATTGGGCGGGATGAGCTATAAATTCCATTTACCCTCCAAACTCCTGTTGTAATTTTTAACATAATGATAAAAAATCGCCACCATTTTTTTGAAAAGTTTAAAATGTTTAGATTTTGCAACCTCAGTATTTTGAATTAATTCGTTCAAATAATAACAAAAGCAGTAGAGAAGAAATGCAAGCTATAAGCTATGTTTACAAAAGAGGAAAATATAAGCAAAGGTCAAAAAACGTGGTTTTATAAAGCAGAAGAAAATGGGTTTGTCACGATTGTGTCACCGATTTGTCACCGAGCATAAAAAAAGGCCCTACTTTTCAGCTAAGTCCTTGATTTATTTGGTGCACCCGCCGCGATTCGAACGCGGGACCTCTGCCTCCGGAGGGCAGCGCTCTATCCAGCTGAGCTACGGGTGCAGCGATAGAGGGCGCATTATAGACAGGCTTTGGCGCTAAGTCTATTGCTAGGGCGTTGCTTTTTTAGGCGAACAGTTCGAATCTTTTTTGCATCTGGTGGTAAGTGGCTATAATCTGCCTGTATGTTTTCACTTTCTGTGGCAATCCCCTTGTTATGCTGAACTATCGCTCTAGCCTACAATTATGGCAATGGATTGCTTTGATCGCTTCATGCTTGCTGTTTCTGCTGGGCGTTGAGTGGTTTTTAAATAACGAGCAGCACCGGTTGCGCGCTGGGCAACTGCAGCAACGCTTAAATACGGCCGAGCAATTACGCTCGCAGTTAGAAAGCGAATTGAATATCTCATCTTATTTAACCATTGGTTTGGCGTCTTATATTGTTGCGATGGACGGCAAAATTCGTGATAGCGAATTAAACGTGTTATTGCCCGGCATGGTGCAACAAGCCCCTTATATTCGGAACATTGGCATTGCGCCAGCGAATCGTATTAGTTACATCTTTCCTTTGGCCGGCAACGAGCAGGCATTAAACTTATATTATCCCGATTTACCTGAGCAATGGTCGGCTATTGCCAGCATTATTGCGGATCGAAATGCCAAACTAACAGGCCCGATACATTTGGTGCAAGGGGGTATTTCTTTTATCTATCGCTACCCTATTTTTATGCCTGACGGCGAGTATTGGGGCATTGTCAGCACGGTAATCGACATTGAACCCATTTGGCAGTTACTGAGTGAAAAGTCGCAGCAAATGGGTTTACCCATTGCGCTGCGCAGTAAATTAGCCAAACAGCGCTTTAGCAAAAGCTTTTATGGTGATGACCGCCTGTTCAACAAAGCTAACCCCATCCTAGATGTGTCGGTACGTGGGGCGCAGTGGCAAATGGCAATCCCGGCAGCGGAGCTGTCTGAGCAACACGTGTCTGGGCTTCGGGGTATGCTGTACAGCGCGGGTATTATTATGCTGCTGTTACAGTGGCGCTTATTCTTTTCGATGCAACGCTTAAAGCAAAGTGCTAAAGCATTAGGCGATAAGGAAAAAACGCTCCGTAGCATTCATGATAATGTCTTTGATGGCATTATTACCGTTGACGCCCGTGGCATTATTCAAACCGCTAATCGAGCCTGTTATCGTATTTTTGCTTATTCAGGCGTAAGTTTATTGGGTAAACACTGGACGTGTTTATTAGATGCTAGTGAAGATAGCGCGAAAATTTATGATCCTGCACAACCAAAGCAAGTTGGCATTGAGTGTTTGGGGCGACGCGCTGATCAACAAAGTTTCCCGCTGCAGTTATCACATACCGAGTTACCGCTGCAACAAGCTCAGCGCTTATTTGTATTACGTGATATCACTGAACGCAAACGGGTGGAGCGCCTACAAAACGACTTTGTGGCAACCGTGAGCCACGAATTACGCACGCCACTTACCGCCATTAATGGCAGTTTGAATTTAGCACTGGGCGGTGCTTTGGGTGAATTAACCGAGAAACAACATAAAATGCTGCATTTAGCGCAGCAAAGTTGTAAGCAGTTACACCAACTGGTGAACGACTTACTCGACTTTGAAAAGCTCAGTAGCGGCCATATGCGTTTTAATGTGCGGTCGGTTGATATAAAAGCCTTGTTATTACAATGTATCGCTCAATTGCACGGGTTACATCGTAGCATTGAGCTAGAGGATAATTCTGCAAACAACCGCTGGGTATTAGCCGATGAAGCACGCTTACGCCAAGTGGTGATCAACCTACTTTCTAATGCGATAAAATTCTCTTCCGTAACGTCGACCGTGCATATTCGGCTCGAGCAACAAGAGCAAACGATCAAAGTCTGTGTTATCGATCATGGCAAAGGGGTGCCACCGGCTTTCGAGCCTATGCTGTTCCAACGTTTTGCCCAAGCCGATAACCCAACCGTGCGTGAACAAGGCGGTACAGGCTTAGGCTTGGCGATTTGCAAAGAAATCATTGAAAAACTGCAAGGTACTGTGGGTTATGAACGGCTAAGTGATGGCAGCTGCTTTTACTTTACTCTACCACTGAGCACGCCAGCAGAAGACTAAGCGTGCTACAACAGCAAAACAAGGGCCATTGGTCTGATATTATGGTGATTTAGTTGCAAAGCCCCTTTATCAACAGAGCAATTTTGGCATACTGCTATTTAAAACTCGCCACTTATTGGCATTTTATAACTATAAAATTATCACGCTAATCCATGGAGCACGTCATGCGTAAATCGTTACTCGCTACTACTATCAGTGCTGTACTTGCACTAAGCGCCTGTACAGACAACACCACCCCTACTCAACAAGCGAATCAAGCTGCCGCACCGGCTGCGGTTACGGATGTAACAGTGAGCAACCCGTTTTTTCAAAAAAGCACCTTAACTTATGAAGCGCCAGATTTTGCCGCCATTAAAGATGAGCATTTTTTACCGGCTTTTACCGCGGGTATGCAGCAACATTTGGATGAAATTGCGGTTATTGCCAATAACCCGGAACCTGCAACCTTTGAAAACACCTTGGTTGCTATGGAAAAAAGCGGTGAGTTATTAACGCGTGTTTCTCGCGTTTTTTATAACCTGACCGGCACAGACAGTAACGAAGCGCGCCGTACCATTCAAAGCGAATTAGCACCGAAAATGGCCGCGCACTCAGACAATATCAATTTAAACCCCGAACTCTTCGCACGTATTGAGCACATTTATACTACTCGCAATGACTTAAACTTAGATGCCGAATCGTTGCGCTTAGTTGAAGTGTACTATGAGCGCTTTGTGCGGGCGGGTGCCAAACTTAACGACGCGCAAAAAACCGCGATCCGCGCGCTGAATGAAGAACACTCGACTTTAACCAACAAATTTGCACAAAACCTGTTAGCCGAAACGGCGAATATTGCAGTTATCGTGGATACCGTAGAAGAGCTCGATGGCCTATCAGCAGCACAAATTACAGCAGCGGCCAATGCCGCTAAAGAGCGGGGCCATGACGGTAAATATTTAATCAGCATCACCAATACCACGCGCCAGCCTATATTAAGTTCGTTAAACAACCGTGACGTTCGGCAACGGGTGTGGGAAGCCTCGGCTAACCGCGCGCAAAGTGGCGATAATAACAATACCGATATTGTCGCCCGTTTAGCGCAATTACGCGCCGAACGTGCACAACTGCTCGGCTATGATAATTGGGCCAGCTTTACTTTAGAAAACAACATGGCAAAAACACCGCAAGCTGTCTTTGCTATGTTAGGTTCTATGGCCCCTGCGGTGGTGGCGAATACCAAGCAAGAGCAAGCTGAGATCCAGGCAATGATCGCTGAGAAAGGCGGTGATTTTGAAGTACAACCTTGGGATTGGGAATACTATGCTGAGTTTGTACGCCAAGCTAAATATGACTTAGACGAAAACGAAGTTAAGCAGTATTTTGAGTTTAACCGCGTTTTGGAAGACGGTGTATTTTATTATTTAAACCGTTTTTATGGTATTAGCTTCAAACCTCGGCCAGATTTACCGGTTTATCATCCAGACGTTGTCGCTTATGAAGTATTCGACGCAGATGGCAGCAGCTTAGCCATTTTCTACGCCGATTACTTTGCACGTGAAGGCAAGCGCGGCGGGGCTTGGATGAACTACTTTGTAGGGCAATCACATTTGACAGGGCAAAAGCCTGTTGTAGTTAACGTAATGAACATTCCAAAAGCGCCAGAGGGGCAACCTACGTTAATCAGCTATGATCACACCACTACCATCTTCCATGAGTTAGGCCATGGTATACACGGTATGTTCTCAAATGTGAAAAACCCTTCGCTGGCGATGACTGCGGTATCGCGTGACTTTGTTGAGTTTCCGTCTACCTTTGAAGAAGACTGGGCACAACATCCCGAGATTTTAAGCAACTACGCTAAACACTATCAAACCGGTGAGCCAATCCCTGCAGCCTTATTGGAAAAAGTGATTCGCTCGCGTAGCTTTAACCAAGGTTTTGATACGCTGGAATATATGTCTGCCGCGTTATTAGATATGGAATGGCACTCATTACCGGCCGATGCACCACTGCAAGATCCGCAAGCCTTTGAAGCTGCGGCATTGAAAAAGCATGGTGTTGATTTACCTGCCGTGCCACCGCGTTATAAATCAAATTTCTTCTCACATTCGATGGGTGGGGGCTACTCAGCAGGCTATTACGCTTATATGTGGAGTGAAATTCTTGCCGCCGATGCTTTTGCTTATGTGCAGAAAAACGGTGGCTTAACGCGTGAAAATGGCGACCATTATCGTAAAAACATTCTGGAAGTCGGCAACTCACGCCCTACCATGGATTCTTATAAAGCGTTCCGTGGACAAGAGCCAACCACAGATGCACTGTTAATTCGTCGCGGTTTAAAAACCAAGATTGACTAAGCTGCAGGCTATTTAATGCTAAGCCGTTGTAAATTTTGTATTTAAAGGTTTGGCATTAAGCTTCACCCGTGCACACAAAAACCAAAGCCCCGCAAAATGCGGGGCTTTTTATTTACTGCTCACGGCTAACTTAGCCTTTCATGCTGCCTGTTTGCTCAAGGCGCACATGCCAGCTGAATGCTTCGTCCATCAGATGCGGTGTATGGCCGCCTCTTTCGCAAGCTCGCTCAAAGTAATCTAACATCTGCGCACGATAATCTGGATGCACACAATTATTGATAATTTGTACTGCCCGCTCACGTGGTGCCAAACCACGTAAATCGGCTAAGCCTTGCTCGGTAACCAGAATATCCACATCATGTTCAGTGTGATCAACATGGCTAACCATAGGGACGACGCTAGAGATATTGCCGTTCTTCGCAATCGATTTGGTGACAAAAATGGCGTAATGCGCATTACGTGCGAAGTCGCCAGAACCACCAATACCGTTCATCATACGCGTACCGCATACGTGCGTAGAGTTAACATTGCCGTAAATATCAAACTCGAGCGCTGTATTTACCGCAATAATACCTAACCGACGGACGATTTCAGGGTGGTTAGAAATTTCTTGTGGCCGTAACACCAACTTGTCTTTGTACTTGGCTAAATCACCAAATACGCGAGCATAACAAGGCTCTGATAACGTAATTGAACTGCCTGAAGCAAACTTCAGTTTACCGGCGTCAATTAATTCAAAAGTAGAATCCTGTAATACTTCCGAGTACATGGTCATATCGGTAAATTCAGAATTCAATAAGCCCATCATTACCGCATTGGCAATGTTACCTATACCGGCTTGTAATGGTGATAAATTCTTAGCTAGGCGGCCCTGCTTCACTTCTTCGCGGAAAAAGCTGACCAGGTGGCTAGCGATGCCATCTGTGTCGGCATCTGGTGCAGAGACCGTAGAGAAGGAGTCGGCTTGATTAGTAAAAACGATACCCACAATTTTTGCCGGATCGATTGGGATGGCGGTGCTACCAATGCGATCGTCCACTTTAACTAAAGGCAGTGGTAAACGACTTGGCCGATAACTTGGAATGTAGATATCGTGCAGGCCTTCAAGCTCAGGTAAATGTAGCGTATTGATTTCAATAATCACTTGCTTGGCGAAAATAGCAAAACTGGCCGAGTTACCCACAGACGTTGTAGGCACTATATGGCCTTGCTCAGTAATCGCCACGGCTTCAATCACCGCAATGTCGGGTAATTTTAATTGGTGGTTGCGCAGCTGCTCTACAGTTTCAGATAAATGCTGGTCAATAAACATGACCTGACCGTTATTGATGGCTTTTCTTAACGTGTTATCCACTTGAAAAGGCATACGACGCGCCAACAAACCGGCTTCAGTAAGCGCTTTATCAAGGTCATTACCCAGTGACGCACCCGTCATCAGATTGATTTTAATTGGGCTTTGACGTACACGCTCTACTAACGCTCTGGGTACGGCTTTGGCTTCACCCGCGCGGGTAAAACCGCTCATCCCCACGGTCATCCCATCTTGAATAAATTCACACGCTTCTTCTGCTGACATCACTTTCTGATGCAAGCTGCTTAACCGGATCCGTTCTAACTGCATTGTCTGCCCCTACTGAAAAAGAGGCGCTATTGTAGTGAGTTGTCTAAGTGTTGCCACTTAGACATAAGTCTCGTTTACCTATAATTAATCCAGGCAAAGTGCTCTTTAGCTGCCGGCCACCTGCATTTGGCTGATTAAGACCGAACCGGTGAGTACGCCACCGCGCCGATCAACGTCATTAGCCACAGCTGCAATATTCATAAACATATCAGCCAAATTACCCGCAATGGTCACTTCTGCTACAGGGAACTGAATTTCGCCATGCTCAACCCAGAAACCGCTAGCGCCGCGAGAGTAATCACCGGTTACCGTGTTCACGCCTTGCCCCATCAGTTCGGTTACGAGTAAGCCTTTACCCATCTGCTTACACAAACCGGCTAAATCGGCATCACCATGGTTAATCAACCAGTTATGAATACCACCGGCATGCCCGGTGCTGGCCATGTTTAATTTACGCGCGGAGTAGCTGGTGGTCAGGTAAGTGTTTAACACGCCATTTTCGATTACCGCTAAATCACGCGTTTTAACACCTTCCGCATCAAAGGGGCTAGAAGCCAGCGCCAGCTTCAGGTGCGGTTGCTCTAATATCGTCAGGTGCGGCGCCATAATGGGCTGGCCAACTTTATTCAGTAAGAAACTCGATTTACGATAAATACTGCCCCCGCTGATAGCCGATACTAAATGCCCAAACAAACTGCTGGCAATGTCTGCCCGAAATATCACCGGGACTTTTTGCGTCGGGATCTTACGTGCATTTAAACGCGCGACGGTTTCTAAGGCGGCTTCACGGCCAATTTGTTTGGGATCTAACAAGTCAGCATAGCGCCGTGCCACAGTAAAGCTATAATCGCGCTGCATATCGTCGTCTTGCTCACCAATCACTACGCAGCTAAAACTGTGCCGAGAGCTAGGATAACCGACAATTTGGCCATGGCTGTTGCCATACACTTTTAAGCCTTGGTGTGTTGAAAACGACGCACCTTCAGAATTGGTAATACGGTTATCCGCCGCAAAGGCAGCGTCTTCTGCGCCAGCACACAGCGCAATGGCCTGTTCAGTATCAATGCTGTCGGGGTAATATAAATCTAACTCTGGTGGGTTAAACTCTAACCATGCCGCCTCCGCTACGCCAGCATGCGGATCTTCTGAGGTGTATCGAGCAATATCTGCTGCGGCAGCAACTGCACGCTCTAGCGCTTGCGGGCTAAGATCGGCAGTAGAGGCAGAACCTTTACGCTGGCCAAAATACAGGCTAATACCTAAACCACCGTCTTGGTTAAATTCAACCGTTTCCACTTCACCGTGTCGAGTTTCGACACTTAAACCACGAGTACGGCTCATTGACGCTTCAGCACTACTGGCCCCTAAGCGTTTGGCATGGGC
Source organism: Rheinheimera sp. UJ51 (assembly GCF_020819615.1). NCBI lineage: Bacteria > Pseudomonadati > Pseudomonadota > Gammaproteobacteria > Chromatiales > Chromatiaceae > Rheinheimera > Rheinheimera sp. UJ51. The sequence goes on along the minus strand of NZ_JAJHOG010000019.1, from coordinate 16,320 downwards.
TAACACCTGACTAACGGCTTCTTTTACTTCGGCAATTTCCCGTTGAATTTCTGATTGTTGCTGCATAGTTACTCTTACCTCTAAATCAATAGACTAAGCTTATCATAGTCAGACAAAGGCTGCTGCCTGCTCTGCCGAGTTTAGTGATATACTAGGGGTAATTATTTTTATAGAACTTAGAGCCATGACAGATACAGAATTTAAATACGGTGACAGCAAATGGCTGGAACAACCGGATCACATCAGTAAAAGCCAGATTAAACGAGAAATGTTAGCCATGCAGGAGCTAGGTGAAGAGCTACTGGCTCTTAGCCCAGCATTACGCGCTAAGGTGCCGCTGGATGACGAATTAAAAGACGCACTAGAATTAGCCGATAGACTGGCGAAAAAACGCGAAGCGTTACGCCGCCATTTACAGTTTATTGGCCGGTTAATGCGTGATCGCGATTTAGAGCCGATTGAACAGGCGCTAGCGCTGATCCGTAACACCAATCGCGCGGCAACCAAGCAATTTCATAAAGTAGAAACGTGGCGCGATCGCTTACTAGCCGATAGCGATGCCGTAACGGCGTTTATTGCAGATTACCCTGAGGTAGACGTGCAGCAATTACGACAACTGATCCGTAATGCCAAACGTGAAGCAGAGAAAGAACAACCCCCGAAGGCATTCCGCGAGCTGTTTCAATTGATCCGACCGTTGATCCTGCCTGAATAACCGCCTAATCAAATTACTGGATGTGTGCCAAGGCTCACATCCAGCCTTTGCCACTGGCTTGTGCTTGATACAAGGCGTAGTTAGCCAACTTTTGCGCATCCGCTTGCGGCATATACGGAATATTCAATGCGCCAGCCGCATACACACACCGCAAATGTTGCAGCTGCGCTCGGCGCATAAACCAATGCTGGCTTAAGGTCAGTTGCTGTAACTTATGTAGTGGCACACAATAATAATCTGCGCCAATCACGCCCTGCCGGATATACAAAAACTCAGTATCGAGTGCATAACCAAATTTACGCCAACGTAACCACAGCAATATTTGCACCACAGCGCTTAGCAACACGCCAAAACTGCCAATCCATACTGAGGTGCGTATCAGCAGCAAGCTGATCACCAATAACGGCAAACTGACAAACAGAGCGCTCGGAATTAAATAGCGCCAATTCACCCCTTTTAAAGCCATTTTTGCTAATTGTTGTTGTGGGTAAGCTTCATAAAGTAATTGCGCTGCGGCATCAGGATGAAGCGCTGGCACCATAATTTTACTGTGGCCAGCATTTTGCTGCATGGCCTCCAGCGGTGAAAACATTTGTTCATAATGTAAATTACAGCGCCCAAGCAGTTTATCTAACCAATCTTGTTGTAACTTTACCCACTGCAAACGCGATAATGTCATGCTGATCTCATGGCGGGTAAACAAACCACTGCGCCGTATATAGCGGTCCTGCGTGCGGTACAAGCGAAATTGATAATAGCTGATCACCGACAGAGCAATTGAACCCAGCGTGATCAGCAGCATAAAGAACATCGCTGTTGCTAATACGGCTAACCCCACACCAAACCAGGATTGCTGGGCAGGGTTAAACCAACCGCTAATATCTAAGCCCAATACAGGTAACTTTTCATTTAGCATATCCACTAAAGGGCGATAAAAAGGCGCTAACAAACCCAAGGCTAAAATCACTCGGTTATTACTAATGCCGTATAGCACCAAATCGCCAATATCACGACGACAGAGCAGTGTTTCTGTTGGTGCAGTAGCGGCTACCGCAGGCTCAGTACGTGTGGCAATATCGTCGATACTCTCAAGTGGCTGCCCGGCAGAGGCTAACGCTTGGCGTTTAGCATAAATAGCGTGTTGTAATTGTTGTGCCAAATGTTCGGGTAACGCCGCTAGCTGTGCTTCTTGCACTTTGGATCCGGCCGTATCTAAATGCACACATAAATGCCCTGTCGGCCGATAGTACAGCGGTTGTTGTAACCTCACATTTTGAATGCGATTAAAAGGTAAATTTAATTGCGCTTTACGCAGCACGCCTGAACGGATCTCCACCGTTTCATCAATAATGCGAAAACGAAAAGCCCAATAGCGCAACAAGGCAACCACGATCAGCAACAGCAGCAGCACCAGTACGCCAAGCAAGAAGGCGCGAGGTTGGCGCTGTATGCCTTGATAAAACACAATCAGTACCGGCGCCAAGTAGCTCACATTACCAAAAATCGCTTTAAATAAACGTAACGCCAGGTACAACAGCGCAATCGGCGATACTCGCTGCCATTGCGATAAAGAATCTAGGGCCGGCGTCGCTTCGCTGACACTGATGTGCGGCTCAGCCATGTTGCTGCATATCCTTATGTTGCAAAATTAACTGGCGAATTTGTTGGGCGGTATCAGCAGGCAAACCGGGGATTTGAAAAGTATGCATGGCGCCACCCGCACTAAATACTTGTAGCGTGGCTAAATCGGCCCAGCGATCTAAAGGCCCTTGCTTAAGTTCGATATGCTGAATACGCAATAACGGTTGCGTAGTGCTTTTACGAAAAAATAAACCGCGTTGAAAACTCAGATCATGCTCGCGTAACGCATAAGCGTATGTTGGCAGTGCGAAGTGATCCCATGTTGCCAGCAGCAGCCCTAGGCCACTGATCAGCAAGCCTATAAAAAGCAACAGCGGCTGATGGACTTCATCGACAGGCCAAAACGGTTGATACAGCAAGACCAGCCACACGAGTGTCAGCAAGGCTGTCCAGCCGAGCTCTAAAGCCACAATTAACGGTTTATATTTTGGGGAAAGGGGCTGCCAGTTTAATTGCGCTAACGCCGGTAAATCGGTGTCAGATAAAACAAGATTATAAAAAGGCTGCTGATCCATGTTGTTCTCTGGCTGTTATTGGGGTGTAAGCAGAATGATAGCAGCCCGTACCGCCCTGCCACCAGTCATTTTGTTTGTAGCAATAAATACGGCAGCCGCAGCTGCCGTAATAATCAGCGTATGACTGCTGGGCTTAGCAGACCTTCGTCAACCAACCAAATTTATCTTCAGCCTTACCCCATTGAATATCATTTAGCGCCTGACGCAAGGCTGCTGTGGTTTGCCCTGCCTCACCGCCGCCAACTTGATATTCTTTGTTTTCATGGATTAAGGTACCTACCGCAGTTAATACCGCCGCGGTGCCCGATAACGCCGCTTCGGCACCGGGCCGTACTGCGCGCTCGAGTAGCTCGTCAGCCGTTAACTCACGCTCAGACACTTTCATACCGCGATCACGCGCCAGCGTTAAAATAGAGTCGCGCGTAATGCCGTGCAAAAACGAGCTATCCAGTGCTTTAGTAATAATTTCATTGCCATCAATTAATAAGAAGTTCGCAGCACCGGTTTCTTGTACATCGCCGTTCGGGCAGAACAAGACCTGATCGGCTTGCACTGCGGCACGGGCTTTCATAATAGGCTGCAGTGCGCTGGCATAATTACCACCACTTTTTACCATACCCATATGGCTAGCACAGCGGGCATCGTCTTCTAGCAATAATCTTAGCGCCTTGGCGCCACCGGCAAAATAATCACCCACCGGAGATAACAGCACATACAGCATCGAATTTAAACTGGGTGCTGCGGCTTTACCGATAGAGCCTTCGGTACCGATATGCGTAGGGCGAATATACATTGAGCCCGGCGGGCTTGGCACATCTGCCGCATATTGACGCACGATATCCGTGATCATGTTGGATAACATGACCGGGTCAAAAGCAGGTAACGCCAGCAAAGCACTACTTTGCTGTAAACGCGCCACGTTTTTATCCATCCGAAAAATATGAATAGAATCGTCGGCGTGACGAAACGCTTTTAGCCCTTCAAAACAGGTGCTAGCGTAATGCAGCACATGTGCACCCGGGTGCAAACTGATGCTATTACTCGACACCATTGCTGGTGTGCTCCACTGATTTTGCTCATAACGCGAGATAATCATCTCGGGGGTGAATACCGTACCAAATGCTGCCATCTTTCTTTCCTGCGTATGTAGTAATGCCGGCCTGTGCCGGCAGATCCAGAGGTTAACGCTATCTATTTTTAATTATTGAGTGCCGCCAACGGTCAGCGCATCCAGTTTCAAGGTAGGCTGCCCTACACCAACCGGTACACTTTGACCTTGTTTACCACAGACGCCGATACCGCTGTCTAAGCGCATATCATTGCCGACCATAGAAACATGTTGCATCGCTTCTGGGCCATTACCAATTAAAGTCGCGCCTTTAATCGGTGTGGTAATTTTACCGTCTTCAATTAAGTAAGCTTCAGAAGCCGAAAACACGAATTTACCCGAAGTAATATCCACTTGGCCGCCACCAAAGTTAGGCGCATAAATGCCCTTCTTCACGCTGCTAATAATTTCTTCTGGGCTATATTCGCCCGCTAACATGTAAGTGTTGGTCATCCGTGGCATGGGTAAGTGCGCAAATGACTCACGACGACCGTTACCGGTAGGTGCCACGCCCATTAACATCGCGTTATGCTTATCTTGAATGTAGCCTTTCAGAATACCGTTTTCAATCAAGACATTGTATTGGCTTGCTGTACCTTCATCGTCAATATTTAATGAACCACGACGGCCCGTCAGGGTACCATCATCGACAATAGTACAGTGCTTCGACGCCACTTGTTCACCAATACGGCCACTAAACGTCGAGGAGCCTTTACGGTTAAAATCACCTTCTAAACCATGGCCTACCGCTTCATGTAACAACACGCCTGGCCAGCCAGAGCCGAGCACTACCGGCATGGTGCCAGCAGGCGCATCAACTGCGGTTAAATTGACTTGTGCCATCCGCACGGCTTCGCGAGCAAACTGCTGCCAGCGCAGCGCACCGTCAACTTCTTCACTAAAATAGTGATAATCCGTTCTCGCGCCACCACCGGCGCTGCCGCGCTCGCGACGACCGTTTTCTTCTAATAGCACCGAGCAATTTAAGCGCACTAAAGGGCGAATATCTGTCGCATAGGTACCATCGCTGCCTGCAACCAATATTTCTTCGTAAACGCCGGTTAGGCTCACCATAACTTGCTCAGCCCGCTTGTCTAGGGTACGAATAAAGGCTTCAACTTGATGCAATAAAGCGACCTTGTCGGTGTTGCTCAGGCTTTGTAAGGGCTCGCAGGGTAAATAAATTTGGCTATTGCCCGTGCGGCTAAAGGCTTTAACACTGCCTTGTTGACCGTGCGCCGCAATACCGCGCGCGGCGGTAGCCGCTTGTTTTAGGGCATCGCTATTAATCGCATCGGCATAAGCAAAGCCGGTTTTCTCGCCGCTAATAGCGCGTACTCCGACGCCTCGCTCGATATTAAATGAGCCATCTTTTACCAAGCCATCTTCTAATACCCACGACTCATGCACGCTAGATTGAAAGTATAAATCGGCATAATCGAGCTGATGCGCAAACAAAAAGCCCAGCGTCTGTTCTAAATCGCGGGCGCTCAGCTCAGAGGCATTAATTAGGTTTTGTTCTACTACATTCATTATTTCAGCTCACTTCTAAATCGGTTATGTTGCTTTACTGGCATGTTTACGGCCAATTGTTGGCAATCGGCCAAATCGACCGCCACTGAGATCCAACCCGGGGCGGAACCCGCCTCAGCTAACACCTCGCCCCAAGGACTAATAATCAGGCTATGACCGAATGTTTTACGCCCATTGGCATGGGTACCGGTTTGGCCTGGCGCCACCACAAAGCTTTGGCTTTCAATAGCACGGGCGCGTAATAACGTATGCCAATGTGCCGCGCCGGTGACTTCGGTAAACGCCGCCGGCACGCTGAGTACATTCATACCCTGCTCGGCTAACGCCTGTGTTAAGCCAGCAAAGCGCACATCATAGCATATAGTCATTCCCAGTTTCAGACTGCCCTGTTCAGATAATGTCAGTTTCTTACCCGGCTGGGTACTTAGTGATTCGCGGTACGATCCCATGCTGTCATTCACGCTCACATCAAACAAATGTAATTTTTGATAATCGGCCAATAGCTGGCCATCAGGCGCAAAAAATACACTGCTGGCAGCGAAACGCGCTGACTCATCGGTGCATGTTGGTAAACTACCGGCCACCAAGTACAGCTGATACTGCTGAGCTAATGCCGCACAAGCCTGCTGAATAGGCCCGTGCCCTAGCGGCTCTTGATAACGTTGCTGTACCCCTTCAGCCCCACCAAATACGGCAAAACACTCTGGCAGCACCACCAGATGCTGCAAAGCACGGGGCAATTGTGCTAATTGCTCTCGTAAGAAACGTAAATTACTCTCGGGATCAGGCTGGCTGTTAAATTGAATGGCACTGAGCTGCCACTTAGTCTGAGCGGGGTTGAGTGTTATCAAGGGGAACCGCCTCTGGTTGAGCAATACGCACCGGTACGGGCACTTCGGTGCTGTGTCGATTGACTTCCGTCACGACCGGTTTATCAAAACTGCCGGTTACCGTGAAATTAATACGCGAGATCACTTCTGCCGATTGAAAGACTTCATCTAAGGCAAGTGCCGCTAAACCGGTCGCGGGATTCACCATCCAGGCAATGATCACCGGTAAACTCGAGGTCACTTTTGGCGCAAAGGACATTTGATAATCCATCTGCCGTTTTACCAGATCAGAATAGCCCTGAATCGCAAAATTGCCTGGCACACCATCCACCACAAAGTCATTGGTTTGCGCAATACCGCGCTGCACGTTCAGGGTGCCACTCATTTTGTTGTAGTAAAAACCTTTGGCAAACACATCACGAAAATCGAGCCGCAATTTACGCACTAACGAGTCTAGGCTAAACAGTGAAAATAACCGCGCGCCCTGATCGCTGACCTCTGTTAAAGCGCCATCACCAAGTGCAAACTTAACATTGCCATTGAGTGAGCCTAAACGAAATTGTTGCGGCGCACCTGGCCAATTTAGCTCAAAACTAATGTCACTGCGGCTGCCGCTAATGGCGGTGCTTAATTGATATTCAGCCAATAAGTTACCGATATTCGGGCTAGAGAAGCTACCATTAAAATGGCTAACACCTGCTGCGTTATCAGGCTGCCAATAGCCTGATACGCCAAGCTTACTGCCTTTGTAATCGGCATCGAATTGGCGTAACTGCCAAGTATCACCCGTACCCGCCGCTTGAATTTGGACATAACCAAAACGGTAATGACCAATTGAGCAATCCTGACAACTTAATTGCAATGGCACCATTTGCGTTAACCATTGTTGCTCAGGTAACTCTGCTAATAACGCTACAGCACGTTCGTTTTCTGCCAAGGCCGCGTCTTTTTCAGGTAAAGCAAGATGCAAGTAATCAAACTGTGCGGCGATGCCTTGCGCTTGCCAGTCATGGAAAAACTGCCAACGACTCGCTAATTCTGTGCCATTAAGCTGTAACTGCCACGCTTGATCTGTGCTTGATAACTCAAAAACCGTATTGGTTAACTGCAAATTATCGGGTAGCGCTATCGCGCCAATACGGCCACGCACTTTGTTTAATGGCGGTAACAACCCTTGGCCCTCGTTCTTCAAACTGAGTAACGGCTGTAAAAACTCGTACCATGGCAGCAAACTGACTGCTGGCAAATTGATGTCGACATTAAACCCTTTACTTCCCAGCCCTGGGTCCGCACTACCAACCGATAACTGTGCACGACTTATCACGCCTGTACTGTGTGGCAGTTCGGCTTGAAAGTTAAGCAGCGCTGGATAATCCAACGTAAAATAACTTTGCTGTTCATTACCGTGCGCCACCAATTGTAAGCTGGCAGCTTGCTGCTGTGTTTTAGCAAAGGGGGTAGGTAAGTTTACGGCTAAGTCATCCAGCCGCGCACTAAGCTCGGCCTGATAGGTAAAACCACTGCTCGGTAACAATAACGCCAGCTTTAACTGCCAATCCAGTTCCCCCTCAAGCAAATCTGCGGCTTCAGGCCACAACGGCAAAGTGAGATCGGTCGCCGGTGTTAAGCCATTTACAGCGAGGTCAACTTTGTAACCTTTTTCTTGTAAGCTCCCTTTTAATTCCGCGGCACCTTGAATGCCTTGCCAATTAAATTGCAGCTGATCACTGCTGATTTGTTCATTAATAAACTGAATACTGCCCGTTAAACCATTAATTTGCAGTGCGGGGGCTTGTAAGTTGGCTTGCACATTCAGTAAACGCGTGACACCACTCACTTTCACACTTGGCTCACGTAAGCCTATTTCTAAAAGCATCTCAACACGTTGTGGGCCGATTAACCCTAAGTGCTCTAACGTTTTACCTAAGTTGTCTTGTAATGACGACTGCGAGATGACCTCGGTGATATTGCGACTGTCTAACTGTGAATTTAAACGAATATCCAACTGGGCAGCGTCAAACAAATTCGGAATAGTGGCGCTGACCACATCCGTTAATGCCAATTCAGCAAGGTTTGCGCTGTGTGATTCAATCAGCATACTGGCATTATCAAATAGCAAAGTTCCATGCAGCTCCGTTAACGCCGGCCAGTCGGGTGCAAAATAAAACACCCCTTCGCTTAGCTCGGCAAAAGCTTGAAAATGGCCTTGCCCTTCACGAAACGGATAATCGGCAAAGGCGCCTTGCCACAAAAAAGTGGTTTGGATCACTTGACCGCTATTGAGCGCATTAGTCAGATAGTCTCGCGTTTTCTCCGGCATATAGCGCTGCGGATAATAATAATGGGCATTGGCCGCATCTAAACCGGTGACTTGTGCCAGCAAAGCTAACTCGGGTTGTTCAGACAGTGTTAAAGCCAGTTGGCCGTCAAAACTAAAGTCAGTAGCTTGCAGCTGTAAGGTGGGGATCTGTAGCTGCCAGTCGTTGTTCCGTTTAAGTAAGCGAATATCCGCTGTTAATTGCTGATAAGGCCAGGCCTGTTTAAATAAACCATCCCAGGTTAATTGCTGCTCTTCTGCCGACAGCGCTAACCAGGCAAAGTTGTTACCAGCCCAAAATTGCCCTGCTAAGTTTTCAGTGCCAGGAATGTCTTTCACCGCAAGATTACTGAAACCACTAAACTGGCCTTGTAGCTGCCATTGCGCGTCTTGCCATGCTAAATGCGCCTGTTCTAAATAGCCCGAAGGTTGATAGGCTAAAATGCCTTGCAGCACTTGACTGTCTTCAGCCCACAATTGCGCCAATGGCTCTAAGGCATCTAACTGAAATTGCTGGATCGCAGCAACCCAGCGCTCTGAGGTTTTGTGCAGTTGAAATTGCAATCCGGGCCACACTTCCAGTTCATCCGCCAAACTTAATTCACTGGATAACAATTGCCAGCCTTCGGCTACCGGTTGCCATAACAATTGCCCTGGCCCTAACTTTAAACTGTGCTTTGTACCGGCGCGCTGCCAATGCATGCTGTTATCTGCTAACTCAACGTGGATCTGATGTAATTGACCGTTGTCGAGCGAAGCCCAAGCCTCAAAGTTAATACTGGCTTTTTCTAAGCGATGGGTTTGCGGCAGCCACTGCCGAAATAACGGGATTAAGTCTAATTCAGAGCTTTGCAGATACAGCCGGCCTTGTGCCTCAGCCAAGCTCGGGCCTTGAAAATCTAAGATAAAACTGACGGTATTAGCCGTAACATCGGCAATGGAGAGCTCACCATGACCTTGGTGATGTTCTTGCAGGTTGCGCCAATTTAACTGGCTGATATCCAATACCAACTGTGGATTATCGGCGCTAAACAGGATCAGCTGGCTATCGCGCAGGGTAAATTCTTTTAATTGCCGGAAAAATAATTGCTCTAACGCCAGTAGCACCTTACTCACCGAACCTACTTGGTTAGATCCCGGCTGCACCAGTGCATCGGCATCTAACCAATAACGTAAGCCACGTAATTCAAAATGTTCAGCGGTAAGTTGTCTTGAGGTAAGACTACCCCAGAAGTCGATACGAATAGACGTTTGTTCAATATGCAGTTGTAGCTGCTCGGCCGCGTTCAACTCGACTTGCTCTAACACTAGAGCGGGGCCGCTTTGTCGCCACGCGGCGGTAATTTGGCCAATAGTAATTTCTGTACCGAGTTGTGCAGTCAGTACCTGTTCAATATGGTGCTTGTAATTGTCTGCATAAGGTAGCGCAATGCGTAGCACCGACACCACGGTAGCTAACACCACCAAACAAATAGCCAGCGCTATCCATAATTTATGCAGACAGTAAAAACAAAATTGCTTTGTTTTCTGCACTACATCATTACCACGTCAAACTGCTCCTGTGTATACATCGGCTCTGCATGTATGCTGATTTGCTTACCTATAAAAACCTGCAACTCAGCTAAACTATGAAACTCATCTGTCGTTAGTGCATCTTTAACAACAGGTGCAACATAAACCACAAATTTATCTGCAGAATAAGCCCGATTAACCCGCACGATTTCGCGCAAAATTTCAAAACAAACGGTTTCAACGGTTTTTAACGAACCGCGGCCCATACATACTGGACACTCTGAGCATAGAATATGTTCCAAACTTTCGCGGGTTCTTTTGCGCGTCATTTCCACTAAACCCAACGCAGAAAAACCATGAATATTGGTTTTGGCTCGATCGCGGGCTAATGCTAGCTCTAAACTATGAAATACGCGCCGTTTATGTTCTTCATTTTGCATATCGATAAAATCGATAATAATAATACCGCCCAAGTTACGCAGCCGTAATTGCCGGGCGATGGCTTGGGTAGCTTCGGTATTCGTATTGAAAATGGTTTCATCTAAATTTCGGTGGCCGACAAAGGCACCGGTATTCACATCGATAGTGGTCATGGCTTCGGTTTGATCGATAATCAAATAGCCGCCACTTTTTAAAGGCACCTTGCGCTCTAAAGCACGCTGGATCTCATTTTCAACATCGAACATATCAAAAATAGGCCGCTCGCCGGGGTAATACTCTAGCAAGGGCACACTTTGTGGCATAAACTCTTCACAAAAAGCGGTAAGTTGTTGAAAGGTAAGCTTTGAATCAACTCGTACTCGCTCCAGCTCTGTGCCGACAAAGTCACGTAATATGCGATAACACAAGGTTAAGTCTTCATAGACAACCGCTTCTTTGCGCGTATTTTTTTTGCGCTTGAGCACCTTGCTCCAGAGTTTTTTTAAGAATTTGGCATCATGTATCAGTTCATCTTCAGCGGCGCCTTCTGCGGCAGTACGTACAATAAACCCCCCGCTGTCGTCCATATTATTGGATACGATCTCTTTTAGCCGCTGTCGCTCCGCTTCGCTTTCTAAGCGCTGCGATACACCGACATGCGTTGAATCGGGCATAAAGACTAAATAGCGTGAAGGTAAGGTGATGTCTGTGGTTAAACGTGCGCCTTTAGTCCCTAACGGATCTTTAACAACCTGCACTAATAGGTACTGACCTTCACGCACTAATACACGAATATCTTTACTAATACCGGGTTTGTGTTCGAGTTCAGTGGCTTCATTGTGCTGCACGATATCTGACGCATGCAAAAAAGCGGCTTTATCAATGCCAATATCGACAAAGGCGGCTTGCATCCCCGGCAATACGCGGCTGACTTTACCGACATAAATATTGCCCACCAGCCCCAAACGGGCCTGACGTTCGATATGTAACTCTTGCAGCACGCCATTTTCAATCAGCGCAACACGTGTTTCGGTAGGGGTAACGTTAATCAGTAACTCGGCACTCATGCCTACCTCGATAACTGCTGTAATAAACGATCTGTTTCACACAGCGGCAAACCTACTACAGCACTATAACTACCATGAATTTTTTCGACAAACTTACCGGCTAAACCCTGGATGCCATAACCACCGGCTTTATCGCAAGGTTCTTTAGTTAACCAATAGTCAGCCATTTCGGCTTCACTAATTTCTCGGAAAAACACATCTGTTATCGCTAACGCTTGTAAGGTTTGGCTTGGTGAAACAATGGCAACGGCGGTCATAACTTGATGCTGACGGCCGGATAATAACTGCATCATAGCCAAAAAATCAGCATAATCCGTTGGCTTACCTAAAATTTTATTGTCAACCACCACACTGGTGTCTGAACCCAGAACCGGTAATGCGTTGGCAATTTTTGCGGCACCGGCTTGTGCTTTTTGCAGTGCCAAACGGCTAACATAGGCGGCAGCCGCTTCATCTGGCAAAACACTTTCATCGATCGACGCACTGATTAAATCAAACTCCACACCCAACTGTTGCAACAATTCGCGCCGACGAGGTGAGGCTGAAGCTAAAGCAATTTTCGGATACATTATTGGATCTTAAGTTGGCGGCGATAACGCCGTAAAAACCAAAACAACCAAGGCCAAACCAGCATGCCAGTTAGCACAGGCCACAAATAAGCGGGGCGAAAATTAACGCCCGTTAAAAAATTACTCAACCAAAAAAGCAATAATTGATAAAGAGCTAGCAATAAACCGACTAATAAACTTTGTTGGATAACACCAAAGTTACGAATTTGCAGATGGTTAACCGCCATTACAAAAGCAACCACTGAAAACGCTAAGGCGTTAACCCCTAACACAGTGCCCACCAGAACGTCGGTTAAAAACCCCATAAAGAAAGCCGTACCAATATTCACTCTACGTGGTAAGGCTAAGGTCCAATACATTAAAACAAGCAACACCCAATCGGGCCGAAATAAGCTGAATTGAAACGGTACTGGAATAACCGTCAGCAACAACGCCGTAATTAAACTTAAATAAATAAAACCTAAACCCTGTGCTGGGCGCATTATTCTGGTTCCTCTTCCTGCCGCACCGCTTCAACCTGCGTACCTGGCCATAAGATCAACACATGTCGGATGCGATCCAAGCTGGCATAAGGTTTGGCATATACCGTCATAAACGGTTGGCTATCATCTCGAATAACATTAATGACTTCCGCCACGGGATAGCCTTCAGGGAAACGGCCATCCAAGCCAGAGGTTAACAAGCGATCGCCCTCTCGAATATCGGTACTCAACGGTAAATGGATAACGCGCAGCATATCCCATTGGCCTAAACCTTCTGCCACGGTGCGCACCCCCGTACGTTCTGCACGTAATGAAACTGCATGAGTATTATCGGAAATTAACAAAGCGCGGCTACTATTTGGCCCAACGCTGACGATCTGACCAAGCACCCCTTTTTCATCGATAATGGGTTGATGCACCGTGACGCCATCATTAGTGCCTTTGTTCAACACAATTTGATGACTAAAAGGATGGCTATATACGGCAAGTACTTCAGCAATCAGGCGCTGGCCCTCGACCACAGGTGCTGAACCAAGTAACGCTCGTAGTTTATTGTTCTCTTGTTTTAAAAACGATAACAACTGTAATTGCGTTTCTTGGTTCAATAAGCGTGTTTTGAGCTCAGCATTTTCAGCTAATAACTGCTGTTGAGACAAAAGCTGCTCTGAGGCACCCGAAATAAGACTTTCAGGTAAACTTGCCACATAAAATAGCGGGCTAACGGCTGAAGTGAGATAACTACGCAACTGCGTGGAGCTTTCGGTATAGCGGTCAACAAACATTAGCCCGACGCTGCAGGCTATAGCAAATACTAAACGTAGCCCGAGTGCCGGGCCACGACTAAAAAAATCATTCATGTAGGTCTCTGACGGTGCTAAACCTCATTACTCGTAACTGAAAACATCGCCACCGTGCATATCGATCATCTCCAGCGCCTTACCACCACCACGAGCCACGCAAGTTAATGGATCATCACCGACAACAACCGGAATACCGGTTTCTTCCATTAACAAACGATCTAGATCACGTAACAGTGCACCACCGCCGGTTAATACCATGCCGCGCTCAGAAATATCTGACGCTAACTCTGGTGGGGATTGCTCTAAGGCAACCATCACGGCACTAACAATACCGGCTAATGGTTCTTGTAAGGCTTCTAAAATCTCATTACTGGTCATAGTAAAGCTACGTGGTACACCTTCAGCAAGGTTACGACCACGTACTTCAATTTCTAACACATCGTCACTCGGGTAAGCCGAGCCAATTTCTGTTTTAATGCGTTCAGCTGTTGCTTCACCAATTAAAATGCCGTAGTTACGACGAATATAGTTAACAATCGCATCATCAAACTTGTCGCCACCAATCCGCACGGAAGAAGAATACACCACACCATTTAACGAGATAATGGCGACTTCTGTAGTACCACCACCGATATCAACGACCATAGAGCCGGTAGCTTCTGAAACCGGTAAGCCCGCACCAATTGCTGCGGCCATAGGCTCATCAATTAAGTACACTTCACGCGCACCGGCGCCTTGGGCAGATTCACGAATAGCACGACGCTCAACTTGAGTAGAACCACAAGGAACACAAACTAAAACGCGTGGGCTAGGCCGAAAAAAACTGTTGCTGTGCGCTTGGCGAATAAAATGCTGTAACATTTTTTCGGTAACATAAAAGTCCGCAATGACCCCATCTTTCATCGGGCGAATAGCTTTGATATTACCAGGCGTACGACCCAGCATACGTTTAGCCGCATGCCCTACTGCGGCCACGCTCTTAGGACCACCTGCGCGTTCCTGTCGGATAGCGACTACGGAAGGCTCGTTCAAAACGATACCTTGGTCTTTTACATAAATAAGAGTATTAGCTGTACCAAGATCGATGGACAGATCATTTGAGAAAATGCCGCGCAGTTTATTAAACATGGAGAAGGTGGATCCTTTTAACAACATCCGACTGCTAAAGCCAACAAGAGCGTGTCAGCAATCAGAAAAAAATTTTAGAAGAGTTAACGCTATTCTAAGTAAGTCTCAGGCAAGAAAATAGCTTTTTATGACTTTTTTGCCAAATTAACCCAATTACTGAAAAAAACCACGTATTGCTGCTTTTTTGTCAGCTATTCACCCGCTTTGCTAACAAATCACTGCGGCAGTTATACTCGCTGCACCTTATACTGTAATCGTAATTTACGTTAAAGATAAGCAGACGAATAACGACGATGAGACATCCCTCAATACACTGGCAACGCTGGTATGACAAACGCCTCAGCGCGAACAACAACGAGCTATGGTTATTAAACCTAGTCCCGCCTGTGGCTGAAATTGCGGGTAATAAATGGCTAAAATTACACAACGCATTACAACAACGTTTGCCCACTCAAGGCATTCTTAGCTTAGGCGGAGCCTTCTCTAACCATTTAGCCGCCCTCGCTGCTGCTGGACACTATTACCATTTTCCAACCACCGGCTTAGTGCGTACCGAGCAGATAGACTTAAATAACCCGACATTAGCCCAGTGCTTAAAGCATGGCATGCAATTACACGCCTTAACACGAACACAGTTTAGACACCGCTCTAGCAGTGAGTTCAATTTATATTTGCAGCAACAGTATCCCGATTATCTTGTGATACCGGAAGGTGGCAGTAATTTACAAGGCGCAGCAGGCGTTGCCACATTACCGTTAGCCGAAACACCCAATGGTCTTGCCGACATACTATGCTGTGCTACGGCCAGTGGCGGCACTTTGGCAGGTCTGATCCAGCGATATCCGCATACGCAAATATTGGGTTTAGCCGTCGTCAAAGACAGCGCATTAACAGATAAGGTAAAACTATGTTTACCTCATTCGATGATAGCTGCCGCAAATGATCAAAACTGGTCAATTCAACCTGCTGACTCTAACTATGCCAAAGTATCTAACGAGTTAATCGATTTTTGTTGTCAGGCAAAAAAACAACAGAATATCAGTGTAGAACCGGTGTATACCGGCAAAGCACTACAACAATTATTTAAGCTATTAGATCAAGGCAAGATCCCAGCAAATAAACGCATCGCTTTTTTCCACACCGGTGGCCTACAAGGTTTAGCAGGCTTACATTATCGAAAGATCCTCAGTGATCAGCAATTCGATTTATTAAATCGCTGACAATGCACTGGATCATCAAGCATTGAAAACCCTACTCTAACAAATAAAGAAAATCACTATGAGGCTATTGGTGAAGCAGTTGCAATGCTTGGAAAGGTTTTGTCAGTGATACTGCACGCGTGATTAGAGTGAACCTAGAGACTGGGCAGTGCTGAACAGACGTTATGATGGAAGGGTATAGACGAAGTGAGTTTTGAGTTTTGAGTTTTGAGTTTTGAGTTTTGAGTTTTGAGTTTTGAGTTTTGAGTTTTGAGTTTTGAGTTTTGAGTTTTGAGTTTTGAGTTTTGAGTTTTGAGCATGATGGTGAAGTACTACTTCAAATATAATCTAGCGGTGTACCTCATACCATTCCATCTTGTTTTCTGCTCTAATTGTACTCACCAAATCATCACACTCTGAGTCTTATGAATCATACTGCTGAAGACATCCTTAAGCTTTCTCGCGCCGAGAAAAATGGGCGTAA
>NZ_JAJHOG010000018.1:0-47658 GCF_020819615.1 Rheinheimera sp. UJ51 | reverse complement strand
CAGATAAGTGTGCATATCTGTCCTTACCATTTTCTTTTTACGTGTCATGACTACTCCGGCGAACAGTTAAAAAACTGTTATGCCAAAGTCCGTAAAACGAAGGAAGAACAAACTGGCCGGACGATACCGAAAAAGGTGGCCGGATGAGGCCGAAATCAGTGGCCGGATGATACCGAAATGGGTGGCCGACTCATGCCGAAATCGCTGGCCGGATCATCCCGAAATACGCACAAATAGACCTTAGGCACATCGAGGAACATTTTCATGGTCAAAGTGCCCTGAACAAGGCGGCTAACCACAGTGCATCCGTCTCTGCTGGAAGCTACAATTCCATATCACGCTTGCTTAGCAGGATATGCCGGGCCAGTGGCGAGCTTTGTGGTGCTAATTCAATGAAACCGGTGTCAACATTCTGATGAGCCAACAACTGGCGTTTACGGAGATTGAAATAGGTCGAGATAATCCCTTTTCATTTAGCAAATGCCGATTGAGTGAGGCCACTTTGGGCTTGCTCGGCGAATAAGGCTAGCCATTGTTCTTTAGTGCGTTTCATGATGAGTACCCTGATAATTTAAAGAGGTAGACAGATCCTGCTTATTGGTTAATAGAATTCATACTGAGTTAATTCTCCCTTGAACTATTTTGGGTTCGCTTCGTTCATCAACACTGTCTTGCCTGCGATGCTGATTTTGCTTATTAATTTGCTATTTTACTACTTTTATAAAGGGAATAAGTTACAAGAGTAGAAAAGGTGAGCAAGCCTGTCGCTTAGGTAGGTGGCATAGAGCAACCTCAACATGATTGGGGTTGCTCTAAGATTATCGAGAACAGGTAAACTGCTATTAATAATTATAGCTTATGTGCTTTTGAGGACTCTATTCTATACTGCCAGAACAGAAACACTTTGGTTGGTCAAATATAGTGTAAATTGCTATTTTATATAACAATTTAACTATTCCAGATGGAAAACATTGTCAAGTTGAGTGACGACAGGCGAGTTATCAGCATGGGTAACCATAATGTCCGCCATAAATGCCCACCATTTTTTTACAATGGGTGTTAGTGGTAGTTCATCCATTTTATGATCAGTCGTGCGTTTCAATACCGCAAAAAGAGTGTTGGTCTTTTTATCATGGTAGATAGAATAATCTGATATACCAGATTGTTTAAGCATCGCGGCAAGTCCCGGCCAGATTTCATCATGACGTTTTTTATATTCAGCCTCAAAGCCGGGCAGTAATGTCATTGTAAAAGCGATTTTTTCCATAACTCTGACCTATTTAATAGCTTGTTGATCTAAATAAAGCAGCCATTGAGATAGCGTGGTAATGTCACCAGCACCTTCCCAGGCAAAACCTGCTTTATAAGAAAGTTTTCCATTGTCATCAGTTTCGGTAATTAGCCAGATATGACTTTCGTCTTTGACTTCGCTGGGAGTATGTTTAATTTCTTTAAGCTGACTTGGCGCCAATAATGCTCCTGTGCCTACACCTTTTCCATCGATCACTTCCCAGGCTGCAATCCTTCCGGTGTTTTCGTTGTGATGAACGGAAGCTTTTTCATCATGGGTGGCTACACCAATCGCGATAGGTAATGAAGCGGGTTTGCCATCTAGAGTAAAAGTGGACTCGACCTGATAGAGCTGAGATCCCATAATCAAAGAGATATTTTTTTCTTCCTTGACAATTCCTAAGGGGGTATACCATTCGTAAGTTAGATTAAAGGAGATTTTATCGCCACTATTCTCCAAGATTTCATAGCGCTTGAAACTGTGTGCTGCGTAGGCCTTGCCATCAAGCCAAACAGCTGAGCCTCCAACGCCTCGACTAATTCCAGTATGATAGGGGTCATAACCTTCGCCATAGTCTATATGGTATGAAATACCATTTACAAATCCTTCATACCACTTATCAATAATTGAATAATCCACCTTTTTGAACCAGGCATCTACGCCACTTGAATGACCTTTCAGTGGAGCTGCTGGGCCATAAACCCTGAACGCTACTTTATCATTTTCCCAAGCAAAATCGTCACTGCGCTCAGGCACAAAACGACCATAAGCCATTACTTGAGTAGGGCTTGAAGTTTTCGACTTACCGTTTACTGAATCACCGCGATCAATAGTCGAGATACATGCCGTTAGAAATAAACTTCCGCACGCAATTAGGCTAAAGCTTTTCAACAGAGTTCTAGTTTTTACCGTCATAAAATGTCCAATAAATTAGTCAGTGGCTCAAAATTAATGTCCCGTGGATCTGTGAGTTTGCGCTATCTTGAAATTTAACGCTTGTTTGAGTGACCGATAATGCAGTATAGTGACTTAAATTGCAATTTTAAAAGTCGTATTAATAATGCTTTAGTTGTGAAAATGCTAAATTGCATGTTGGCTATTCTTATCTTTCTATAAGCAAAAAGTGCTTGCATCATCGCATAATGTTGATGCGAATCTGGGTTAGTGTTGTTAATTTCTAGGTTGTCCCCATAAATTTATCGCAAACCATACATATCTTTATCGAAATTACTAATCATGGTAAATCGAAAAATTTTTCGATACTTATGGAGTACTGTGAATTTACTGCAACTTGCAAAATTTTATATTTCAAAAACGCACTCTCGAAAAAGGGTTACTGAGAGTTTACCGAACATTAAATAAAGTATCTTCGGTGGCTTAATTTCTGACATTTGGCTCAAAGCATTCGCAGAATCAGCAAGGACACTAAATGGTAAGTAAATTAGTTGTTTTCGACTTTGATGGGACAATCACACATCCTGGTAATGACCTTTTCTTCAGTTGTTTTAACGACATATTAGACAAAAATCAATTCGAAAGTATCAACAAGATTGTCAAAAAAAATGGCAACGGGTTTAATTCAGCTCAATCGGTGCTTGAGCTTTGTAGAACATATCTGAATTTAAGAGGGGCAGGATGGGATAGTGAGTTACGGACGCTTGGCTATAAAAAAATGTCCATTCTGATTAAAAATGGGCTTTACTATAAACAGGCTTTAAAAGTGATTAATGACAGTGCGACAAAACATGGTCATGTCGTTTTAATTAGCACGGCAAATATCAGATTTATAGCTGAAGGTGCAATGTCCGCATTGAAAGATAGAAGTCTGTTGGAGGTTGAATCAGTCAAGCTTATTTCCTCTGAGATCTGTAGTAAGGGTGTTACGAGAGTAAACGCTGGAGTTGGAAAAGGTGTTTATCTCAGGGAATGGATGAAAATGAATATATTAGGAAGTCCGGATTCAATAGATGTTTATTGTGATGACCCACATGGAACTGATGCAGGGCTAATTGAGTTAGCTGACAAAACATTTGTAGTTCCAGAGTGTTTTGTATAGTTTATGAATATTCTGCTACAGAACGCTATATCCATACACGACCTGTGTACTGAAAAACATATCATCATCTCTAACTTACGAGGATATTAAAATAATAATACTGATTAAGTGCCCACTTAATTCGATTGGACTCAAAGCATGTAAATTTTGGTAATGTCTCGCCACTCAATTTGATGGTTTCACAAGAAGCAGGCATTTTAATTGCTCACCAAAAAAACCTCATTTTTTTAACTTGGATTTGTCATTAGGTAATCTTGCATTGGCATTTTGCATTTTAAATAATTTCATTTGGTGGCAGTGGGTAATTACTCTCAGCATAGCTGAAATATATAAGCGCTAGCGAGACAAAAAAACCATGGTCTCCCACTTTGTGACCTAATTCTTCATGGTTTAGCCGTTCAACAGTAAATAAAGCGTACCCATCAACACCTGTGTCTATGTAAGGTGTAAATTTGGTTGAAAAAAAGTGCTTAAATTTATTCGGAGTAGCCCATTTATCAATTAAGTCATGCCAACTTGATGTTGGATGTTCCCGGCGGGCACGGATCTGACATCTGAATTGATATGCAGTGTGGATTTTAACTAGCAATGGATACAGTTGTTCAAGGTACAACCATAGATCATCAGCCTCCCAAAATTGTGCACTAGCCCAGTCTTTTGTTTGAAACATCAGTGTTCTTTTACACGCTTCAAGGACGCTTTCTTTATCATGGTTATTGAGTGATAAAAAATGTGGGATAATAAAATTAATGGTTGCTTTTGCAAAGTTATGAATAGGACTTTTTCTTAGAGTAAAATAGGGATAAATAACATTGTCATCACCATACTCTAATTCGAAACTATTATGAGTTGAAAGGTTAGTTTCTGTTCTAATTGACGCTCCATATTTACCTGGCCATTTCTTATTTTGAAGCTCGTTAAGAAGTCTAACTGCATTTTCAAATTTTTTTTCATTAATGCTATTTTTCTTGGCCCATTCGTATGGCGGAGGGCATATGCTTGTTTTACCTAAATGAAAAGGAAACAAATACCATTCGTTATACGTCAATAATGCTTCATACAGTTCTAATTCAGCTAACGCGGTTTGTTTTCCTGTAGTAAAAGTTAATTCACGTTTAACATGTTCTGCAATCTCAGGACGTTGACAATATTCCGAAATAGCATCTAACAAGGTCATGTGAAAACCAACTTTTTTAAGTTTATCAAAATATGTTCTACGTGGAATATCGAGTAATTTTGCTGATGTATCAGGCGAAAACCATTGCTCTTTCCAAAACTCGGCGTGATAGGCCCATTGAAAAGAATGCATATAATGCAATATGGTTATAGATGGCCCTGAGTGACCTGTCAAAAGGCTTATTGCAAACAACTCGCTGCGAATTTCGTGTTCACCTTTACCTTGAAAATATACCTTACGTGCGTCAATAAGATGCTTCATGTACTCATGACTGAGATACGAAACCAATGGGAAATCATATTGATATTTATGCTGCTGCCAATACCAAAAAATCCATGTGTTGAAACTATGCCTGAGTCGATGATAGCGAAAAGAGTCATCTCCAGTTATTTGTTTTAATAATGAGACTAGAGGGTTAAACAACTCTTCTTGATCAAAAAGACTGTTCGTCATTGGGTTGGTAAATAGATACGTTGTATGTGTTGTGATTTTGTTTTTTTCAAGATAACGATTAAAAAAGCCTATTTCACTTGTATTGAGTAGTTGGCCAATTGGGATCCTTCTTTCTGCGGCAGAGCTTTTGAGCGTTCTTTGTTCAAACGGGCGGATCAGCATTTCAGTTCTTTTGGTTATCTTAATTTCTCGTTTTTCATTCCAATTTTCATTTATCGGATAAATGTCTGATATCCTTAGATAATAAACTTCACTTCGTCTAAGGCCGCATCTAAATCCAATAATTAATAATATGATTTGAGCATACTTTAAAGTTGGCACTTTATCCTGTGTAGCCTTTTCAGAAATGAATCTAAGTAGGTCAAAATACTCTGTCGGCATTAGAATATTGGCATCTACCATCATCTGTGTCTTTTTCACAGTATCAGTAATAAACCCAGAAAAAATGTAACTTGGTGTTAAGTTGTATTGTTTTTCAAGATAAATATGAAAGTCACGAAGGATCCGAGTTCGTTTTAGTTGTCCACGTAAGTTTGGTGCTTCATCAATAATCTCAAGATATAGCTCATCTAAAGAAGAAGGTTCCAATTGGTGTATTTGTTTCGCGCCAAAAACTCTGCTCATAGGGGAGAAAATAGTACCTAAAAATGATAGTAAGCTAGACGGCTTAAGTTTATTAGACCAACGACTGTTGGACGTTAAACGAGTTGCCGTCCATGAGATGAGCAATCGAGTGATAGGTAATAAATTATATTCAGAATTAGAGGCAATGACTTTTAAGGTACTAGAGATTTCTGAAAAGGTTATTTTTTTTTCATTAATGTTATTACGTTCTGACTGAGTTACCGTTAAGAGTTTTTTTAATTCCGCTTTGGCTTGTTTCATAACCTCGGCACAGTCTGTATATGCTGATTCTGGTAACTTAAAGTCTTCACTAATCCTTGGGCCTGTTACGGATGATGTTCTCATTTCTTCTATTGCTAAGTTGCTTACCTTCTTTTCATGAATACCAATTAAACGATAGAAGGAGTTTCTTTGCAGTGTTAGATTGGGTTGTGTCCCGTCGAGTACAGGTAAGTGACACGGAGTTTGTGTTAATGACAATTTAGCAATTAATAGACTAACTAAAGCTTTATTTCGATGTTTTCGAAGTGATGTGTCACCAATATTTTTTAGGTAAGCATTCAGGCACAACCGCCAGTTTGTATTTTTTAGAAAGTCACTTATTTCATCTATATTAGAATTTCTATGTTTGTAAAAGCGGGGTAAAAAATTCATAGTTACAGGATCTGGTATCCAAACATGAAAATCATTTGAAGAGCCTGTTAATTCAAACCAGCATAAATTTTCTTTAAAGAAAGGTTTGCCCTGAGTAAGGTTATGAAAGTATGAGTTAACTAAATCAAGGCGCAGTAATCCGCCAAACCGCATGGCAGAATAAATCAATTGACCCAAGTAAAAACGTGCATCCCATTCATGTGATTTTTGCTCTGATAGCGTTTTAGGTTTGCTAAGGCATAAGTCTGGTTCACTTTTAAACGTCTTATCAAGTCGTTCAATTAGCTTTAAATCATTGCCATACTTGTGTCGTAACGGTGGCTTGGGTCTACGAATTAGAACGGGGTTTCTGAGTTTAATACTATTCGGTACTTGTTTTGATAAGGCGGTAATGTATTCATTTAGGTAGTGGATAAAACGAGTAGCTTGATTTGATGATATCGGTTTACCGTTTTCGTCTCGATGTTGAGTTCTATACATGAGCCAAAAAATTTCATCATATTTATTTTGTGTTAATACATAATAGTTAACGAGCTTGTCTGAATACTTCTTATCAGCATTCTTCTTGATTAATGTTTGTAGTGTCTCAGGCAGTTCGTGAAATTGCATTAATCGATACCCTGAAGTGCTTTGATACCAAGCGACTTGCGTATCTCATCCAACAAAGGTTCAATTGCTTTTCGAATATCATTAATAGACAAGGTGGAAAAAACATGCCATTGGCTTTCTCCGATATTGCTATGGCCAAGAAATGCATCTATGAAAATGGGGTTAATATTTTTTAATTCAAAGTATGAGCGTAGAATCTTACGATTGCTATTTGCTGGTAGTTTGAAAAAATCAGATGTTTGTTGGATATAAATATATGGTCTATATGAACTAACAGTTACTTTTACTGAGCCATTTTTTATGTTGGAAGCTGTAAAAAAAAACGGTTCGGGACACCCTAGCTCTTGCCATTTCCTGAGTAAATCCAGTCTATGAAGGTGACTTAAGATCGACATGAGATGGTTACGATACATTTGTGCAATTTTAATCGCATATTGATGAAGCGGAAGTGTCCGAGTATGAAACTCGTCTGCACTGTCTTTGTCTCTTATTATGGCTACTTTTGAGTCAGCGAGTATTTCAGACATATTTATAAACCCATCATGTGTAGGTCTAATTCCTGATAATAATCCCTGGCAAACAATGCAATACGCTGTATAAAAATTATGAAACTGCATCAATGGATCAAGAGTCCAATTACTGTTCTCATCGAGTTTAGTCGTTTTTGAGTGAGGGAGGCGTTTCTTTAAGTCGGCTAATTTATTTTGAATGCCGCTAATAAGCTGCTTATATTGCGTAAAAGTTGGCAAATCGCGACAACCAATAAAAGTTTTATTTAATTCATTTGAGTCTGTTGTATCACAAAATGGGATTTCTATTCCTACTTCGAGTGATATGACTTCAATGAGTTTTCTATATCTTGTTTGCAATACAGAAATGGGGAGGGCGGTGTAATATAATCTTGCCTGACTTCCTGGCGCCGGTCTGTTGAACATAAGAGTTGCACAAGCACTACCAAACATTGCGCATGCTCTTAAAAATAAGTGATTTTCGAGTTTCGAGCGTATAACTTTAATACCTAATTCTTTCTCCACATTATCTATATATGTGGCTGATGTCCGAAAAAGGCTGCTAGAAGATAAATAATAGCCCTCTAATAATTCTTCTGCGATGTTTGATAAGACCTTTGGTAAAGGCAGATGCAAAAATTCTGAGTATTTGATTGAACATTCATGGTTACTGTCTGAGGAATACTGAATTTTAAAAGCAGGTATCACGAAAGTGTTTTTGCTAAGATTCACATGAGGATATGATTTTGCTGAGTCTATATAGCTTACGTCAGTGTTTGATAAATCATGTTCTTTTTGGCCTGAAAAAAATATCATAGCTAGATAAAATGCAGCAAATAACTTATCAGGGCCTTCTTTTGGAGAAAGGCAAAAATTTAATATTCGACTAACTTCTGTATTAGATAATGTGCGATTTTCAGTTTTCAGGTAATGATGTTGCCTCTCAATCTTTTTTATTACTCCCTTTGCTACTTTTTTGCCATGAAATGCAGCTATATAAGCTTCAACAGGCTCGTGATCAGTGAATACATAAAGTTGTTCATGTTGTTGCTCAAACACTTCTTCGCCGGCATCGTCGATATCATCACTCATACTTACTTGCTGAATTGAGTAAACCTCGTCATCTTTCGTTCCATTCGCGAGACTTTCAATTTGAACAATGACGTCTCTCTCTAGTTCTGTAACACCATGGTTATTGATCGACTCTTTAGGGTTAGCGTGGTTTCTTTTAATCTTAGAAATCTGTTTTCTATTTTTTCGCTTGCCTAAAGGTATCTCAAGGACCTTTATACAATTGGTTATTTCATGGTAGAGATATATTGCATTATCTGATTTGCTTTCAGATGATAGAGATCCTGGACTAAGAAGTGAGATGTGATTTAAGTTATTGGTTTTTTTGTAAAATGTTCTGTAGTTGTAAAGAAAGCCAATGAATTCAGATAGGTTTTGACATTTTCGGCAATCCATCATTTCAAGCCAGGTTATAGCGGTTGTGTCTACTGTTAGTCTTCTAAAGAAGACACTCAATAAGTTGTATTCATAATCCTTAAAGCGTTCAGTATCATCATTTTTGTTTCTAACAAGATACTTTAGCATCAGCAAAACGTGCCTAATCCATTTGAAAAAGCTAGCATTTTTTCTGTTTATTAAATAGAAGATAGGGTAAAAGGGGTAATCCGTAAGAGAGCCTCGGAATAATTCATTGAGTTCAGTTTTTTCATTATTTCTTTTATATTTCTTAGGGTTTCCATTATTTCTTATTATGCCCAATAAGCTATCAGATGCCTCAAGAAGATATTGGATCCTTTTAGTTAGCGCTATGTCTCTGTGTATGTCGTCCATCCATATGTCATCGAATGCAGCTCTAATATTTTTGAGCACCCCAATAATGCCATCTAGTGAACTAGGAGCATCAATTTCGGTTAATAAAGAAGAAAACCAACTGATTTCTTCATCATCTTTAATACCTAATTCTTTTAATGCTTTTTTATACAAGATTATTCATCCAACTTCTAAAGGCAAGTTACACATTTCTTTTTTGTTTGTATTTAGGGTAATCGTCCAGAATTGATGGTTTGAGATAACTCTTGATGATTTCTAGTTGTGCGCTGACCTTGGTTCCTAATGAAAACAACAACGCTCCGCCTGCTATGTCGTCTAATGCAAATTGTAATAGTTCTTCTTTTTTCTGTTTTTTCTTTAGTATTACTTTAAACATATTTAGCTGATCGATATCAAACGATGAATCCAGTTTCGAAGCGGCATGACAGGCACTAAGTAATTCGAATTGTCTAAATCCACTTACAACGAAGTAATCATTTTCAGATGTACCTTTTTTAACTACAGCTATTGGGAATACTTCTAGTAAGCGTGACAAGCTGTTAAATGAGATGTCGTTAATGTTTGCGTTATACATTAATCCATAAAGCTGAGAAATCTGCTCTTTAAGACTTGGGTGGATACCTTTAAGTTGTTCAAAAGATACATGAATGAATTGGTTCATTGCCTAGTCCTTAGTGCATACAAGTAGAGCTGATTATATTTTGAGCAGATATGTGAACGGTGACATTTTCAACTCAGAGCAGTAATCTAAAATGTTATTTTTAAAAGTGCAATAGTGTGACAAATTAATTGTTTTAAAGTGGTATAAACCGGTGTAATATGGGCGCTCATTGAGTATGGATTTTAGTTGTCTCCCAGCAAGTTTCTGCCAGTAAAATATTGTTTTTAATGATTTTTATGTCGCGCCTTCCTTTTTTATCTCCCTTGAAAATTTTATGCTCTCCGGAGGCAGAGGTCCCGCGTTCGAATCGCGGCGGGTGCACCATAAAACATCAAAACCACCTTAAGGTGGTTTTTGTGTTTTTGGCACTTTGCCCAGTGAGAACGCGTTGTTCGACAAAAACGTCTGGAACGTTTTTGAACAGCTCCGCTGGCCCGAAGGGCGAGGGCAGGACAGCCCGAGTAATCGCGGCGGTTGCGCCTTATAAATCAACCACTTATGCTAAAGTCAGGTGGTTTTTTTATGCCTTGTGACCACATTGTGACCATATCGTGACCATCCTATTTTTTATCTTGCCAAATCATGCACAAAATTGACCTTTGCCCTTTTTTAAATTAATGCTCTTAGTAAAATTTCTGGTTGACGTTCAAAGCAAATATATTGTTTGAACAAAACATCTCATAAAGACAGCCGATACGTTGGTTAATTAAGAGCATATTAAATACGAAGGACGAGTTTTTGTATTAGGTAAGCCTAGTCCCAAATGCAGAGCGTTATCACCACCAAAATAAGGATTCGGTATTTTTCTTAAATCAGATGCTTTAGCGTGTAGTTCGAAGGTTTGTAACCATTGAGTCCAATACAGTCCCTCCTTATTCGAACGTAATTTTTTAGTGATTAACTGTCTTTTTGCAAAAAATGCCGTGAGGTACTGAAGCTGGCCTTGATTATTAAATGCCTGCATAAATAGCGAGCCGGATTTATGGCGTTTTGGTGACTCAAGAAACGCAAGATATTCAGCAAAAGTGGTTACATGCAGGTGTTGATGTAACCAATACACTGCGCCTTCCCAGTAAGCACCAAATTCCTCTATCTCTGCTGTTTTTAATGGCATTTTAGGCAGTACCATATTGTTGCCAGCCACTATTGAATCAATAATGCTTTGGTACGCCTCGTGCCAATTAATAACCTGCCACTCAAGGGTGGTATAAGCGCGTTGGATATAGTCTTTACCATTAATAGTAAAAGCGACAGGCAAATCGGGTAACGGGATAACAATATCGTCCAATGTTGAGAGCATGCCGTTTGTGGGGGGCTTAGAATACTCTCGAAAAGCGAGTGGCAATGCGCCTACTCTTGCAAAGGTGAGCATGGTATTAAACCAGCCGATATAACGAGCATTGTTCGCCTTACAGAACGCCATTAGCTCTGGAAACCTATTTTCGATGGCGTCAGCAAGTTGTTCAGCTGTATGGTTTTTACAGTCCTCCCAACCAAAATATTGGTTACCTGTTGCCCCACTTGAATGATAAGCCTCTAACCGCTCACCTAAGGAGCAGCAGGCGAGTTCACCTTCTATAGAGATATAAAGTGCTTGAATGGGCAGCAGTTGTAGTCGCCAATAAAAACCGCTAGCAGACATATAAGGAAAAATGGCTAAGTTTTGGTAGCCACGTTGATGGAGAAGATTGATGGCATGAAGAAGCCTAAGACTGCGCCTAGCAGTCGAGTCATTTAATATCACGTTAGCGCTGTTCATAATCGTAATTAAAACTGTTTTGAGAGTTATATAGGTTAGTTCAGACTCGTGATGTTATTAGCGATTAGCTAAGTAAATGATCAAAAATGTCCATTAGGTAATTATATTTATTTAAGAATACGGGATGAAGAGGGATTCACGCGTTCCTCATAGAGCCGCTCTAGAGCCTCATTGATAGTCATTTCTTTGTCTTTACTCATGTAGCGCTCTATTTGCGGGCTTTTCTTTGATTGGCCTTTATTACACAAACCCCAATATAATCATAGGTTTTGGTGGGTCTGTGGCATCAATTTTAAAAGGGGTAATTAAGGCGAGCTCTTTTCCATTGGCGGAGGTCCCGCGTTCGAAGCAACGACGCGGCTAAAACAGGGGATTTTATTGCTTGGTGTTTTTTGACACTGTTCGCAGCAGTGAATTGCAGTTTTAGGTTGCAAGGTGATAAATTATTGTGCCGTGGTATGGCGAGTGTTGAGGTGCTTGAGCGGCTTTGTCTCTCTGTTGAAAGGGCAAATCACGGTAGGTGTGAGTACTAATAATATAGAGCTTGGTAAGACCGTTGAAGTCAGTCTTACCACGCTTAAGCCAGCCGTTGGTTACGAGTTTTAATTATGTATCGCGATAACCGATGGTAAAGTAACGTTCATTAATCGCAAGCAGCAGGGCCGTCTTTTAGTTGAATTGTTATTGCGTGTTATAATTAGCGTCGATGTAAATAAGCGTTGAATTGATCGAAGGCAAGGAGCCCGAACATGAAATGGATATTGGTTGCAGTACTCATGCTTATTCATAATCCCCTAATCGCTTCAACTCAGTATTCCCAAGCGCAATGTAATGAGTTAAAAAATGAAAGAGAATACATTCGTAAACGCATGAATGCAGGCTATGGTGTCGCTGAAGGTAATTGGTTAAATGAGCGAGACCGCGAGTTATTTCAGATCATCGGCCTGCGTTGCAATCAAGCATCACCCTCTGTAAATCACTCACTGCAAAACACTTCAGAAAATATCTACACACCTATGACTACTTCGTTGTCTGAACCGGCAAAGTCAGCACTGAAGGATATGCCCGATTGGTCGGCACAAAATGCTATTTTTAGTGGAAGCAAAGCGGCTGCTTGGGCTGATTTCTACCAAGTGACAACGCATTGTCGGCAAAAAACCTTGTCTGAAACTGACTTTGTAAAATGTGCAGACCATAAAGCGGAACAACGCCAGCAATTCATCACAAAATGGGAAAAACAGCAATACACTGTCGTTAACATTAGCCCTGCAATTGAGCAAAACGATCAGCAGATACAACAATCCACTTTTGCAATTCTCGAGGCCTATTTAGCTGAAAATAAAAATTTAGAATTGCCATCAAGCCTAACCCTAAGTGTGCAAGCTGAAAGCGATTATCAGCGGCACTTTAGATGGTTTGGCTTATCTTTTGTTCTGCTGCTGGCGGCGGGTGGGTGGTTGATATGGCGAAAGTGATGTTGATGAAAGCAGGCTAAGCACGTGTCAAAATTACTTTAGCGCACAGATTTATACGTTGCTCAAATCACACTTTATTGATAATACTAAACAACATCATGGATTGAGACGGTTTTATGTCGGTGAGTTATTACGATCAGCAAGCAGCGAGTTTTGCGCATGACACCCTCAGTGTCGATATGACGTTGCTTTATGACGAGTTTTTGCCGTTGCTGGCGCCGGGTAGTGTTATCGTCGATGCCGGTTGCGGTGCAGGTAGGGATAGTCGCTTTTTCCTGTCTAAAGGGTTTCAGGTATTGGCCTTTGATGCCAGTAAGTCGCTGGTCGACATCGCTGAACAAGTTACCGGTATCGCGGTGGCACATAGTACCTTTCTTCGCTTTACCCCTCCGATAAACGTTGATGCTATTTGGGCGTGTGCTTCGCTGTTGCACGTGCCCAAAGCTGAGCAGCAAGCTACGTTTCAGCATTTAGCGAAATGGCTAAAGCCCGAAGGGATCCTGTACTGCTCTTACAAGTATGGTGACAACGACTATGCCAAAGCAGGGCGGCAATTTACTAACGCCAATGAGGCGCGCTTAGCTGCATTCTTAGATGGTTCTGGTTTGCGTATAAAAAAAGTTTGGATCACCGCCGATGCTCGTCCAGGTCGCGCAGATGAGCAATGGTTAAATGCGATTTTGGAGAAAACTGCCTGATGGTGCAGCAGTTATTCCAAGGTAAGGTGCTTACTACAGGTGGCGCAAATGACCCGCTATTACCCAAGTTATTAACGGCAATTAATCATGCCACAGAAGTTGAAATCAGTGTGTCGTTTATTCAGCCATCGGGTTTGCAGTTGCTGTTGCCAGCGTTAACCGATGCGTTAAGCGCTGGCGCTAAAATCAAAATACTGACCTCTGATTATTTGCATATCACCTCGCCAGAGGCATTACGCCAGCTGTTGCTGCTTTGCGAGCAAGGCGCCCAAGTGAAACTGTTTTGTTGCCAAGCTAACACGCCGTTTCATATGAAAGCCTATATCTTTGTCAAAGGCTATGAGGGGGTGATGGAAGAGGGCTGCGCTTATATTGGCTCCAATAACATTAGCCGTACAGCACTGCTAAATTCTCATGAGTGGACATTACGCCATGATTTTCAGCAGAAATATGCTGTTGAGTGCCAGTTTACTGATATTCGCCAGCAATTTGCTGCCATATTTAGTCACCCACAAAGCCAGCCACTAACAGAAGCACTGTGGGCGGCTTATTTGCAGCGCTACCAACAAAATAAACAACAACGCTTACAGTTAGTGGATGCGGTTATTGAAGAAGAGCCGCGTTTTACGCCAAATGAGGCACAGTTGTTGGCATTAGCGGCGTTAACCGAGAGCCGTCAACAAGGGTATATGCGCGGCTTAGTGGTTCTTGCAACCGGCATGGGTAAAACCTGGCTGGCAGCGTTTGACGCCAAGCAATTGGCCGTCAAACGTGTGCTTTTTGTGGCCCATCGTGAAGAAATTTTATTGCAAGCGCAGCAAAGCTTTAGTCAGTTAAACCCGAATAAAAGTAGTGGTCTATATCTCGGTTCAGAAAAAGCACCCGAGGCTGACTTGTTATTCGCGTCTATCCAAACGTTAAGTAAAGTAGCGCACTTGCAGCAGTTTAAACCTGATCACTTTGATTATGTGGTTGTCGACGAATTTCATCATGCTGCCAGCCCCAGTTATCAGGCATTATTACATTATTTTACCCCTGAATTTCTTTTGGGGCTAACCGCCACGCCTGAGCGCAGTGATCAGGCGGATATTCTGGCGCTGTGTGATAACAATTTGGTGTTTGAACGCAATCTTGTGCATGGCATCGAAAGCCGTATCTTGGCGCCATTTCATTATTATGGCATTTACGATCAGTTTGTTGATTACCAAGAGATCCCATGGCGCAGTGGTAAGTTTGATCCCAAAGCCTTAGACAGCGCCTTCGCAACGCGCAAGCGGGCGTCACACATTTTTGAGCACTGGCAAAAACACAAACAACAGCGCACCTTGGCCTTTTGTGTGTCACGCCGACACGCCGATTACATGGCCGAGTATTTTAATGCGCAGGGCATCGCCGCGGCTGCGGTTTACCAAGGTAGTGTATTACGGCGCAATGAAGCATTAAGCCAATTGCAGCAAGCGCAGCTGAGTGTGCTGTTTTCGGTTGATTTATTTAACGAAGGAACTGACTTACCCGCTATTGATACGGTGTTGATGTTACGACCAACAGAGTCAAAGATTTTGTTTTTACAACAATTAGGTCGTGGGCTACGCCAAGCTGAACACGTCGGCAAAACGCATTTGGTGGTGCTTGATTTTATTGGTAACCATCAGTCATTTTTAAATAAACCGGCAGCGCTGTATAACGTGAGTGGTGTTAAAGCCATTACCAGTACATTGGCAAAACAGCCAAAGATAGCGCCAGGTTGTTATATTAATTTTGCACCTGAAGTGGTCAATTTTTGGCAGCAGTTAGTGCGTAAAGTGAAAAACACGGCGGCTGAAGATTTTCAACAATTGCAGTTAGAGCTTGGGCATCGCCCCACTGCGGCAGAGTTTGTGCTAGCAGGGTTCGATATCAAAAAAGTGCGGGATAAACACGGTAGCTGGTTTAACTTAGTGGCAGAGCAAACTGAAGATGCCGAAATGGCGTTGCTGCTTCAGCGCTATGGCAATTGGTTACGCGACGGTGTCGAAACGACCGGCATGACCAAATGCTTTAAAATGATCTTGCTGCGGGCTTTTTTAGCGTTAGATGGGTTTAGTGCGCCCGTCAGTACTCACCAATTAGCCAAACAAAGCCGGCAACAAATTTGGCGCCGACCCGATTTAGTAGAGAAAGACGTTCCGGCTGCACTTAGGCAAGACAATAACAGTGAAAAATGGCACCAGTATTGGTGTAAGAACCCAATCCATTTTTATGCCAAGCAAGATAAAGCGGCTAGCAAGCCCTGGTTTGTTTTGAATGCAGGGCGGTTTGCCGCTAACTTTGAGGTTCGTCCTGCTGATATTGAAGCGCTCACGGCGTTAACACATGAGTTAATTGACCTGCGATTAGCGCAATATTTATTGCGTGATGCCCTGGTTTAATAAGTCTTAAACACTCTAGTAGGCTAAATCGAGTCGGCTAAAAAGCAGTTCGTTGGGTTAAATCGACATATTGCCACCAAAATTGTACTTCCCCGACCCCCCGCAATGTCTCTTATTGGAGTGTTATGCCTCTTTAAAATGGTGTTCGCTCGGCAATAGTTGCCGCATTAAACCGACATGCGGCGGCCAAATCTTGGTATTTTGTATGAATGTCGTCGCTAGATGTACACAACTATCTTACCAATATCTGGTTTTAGTTATTACCACAAGTTTGGCGCTAGCCGCATGGCAGTGTTTTGGTTGTTACCTTGCTCGCGATCTCAGTAATTAAAATAATTTATCTTAACTTCCCTTTAAAGTCGTGGGTTAGCGGAGAGGGTGCAGGCTTTTTTGCATTAAATGAAAAGAGGTTTTTGTGCCTTTGCTCCGCTCATTTTTACTTTTGGTAAGCTATGTTTAAGTGCTTTTATCATAATTTAACCAAGAAATTGGTTGACAAATTGGCAAGAAGTAAATAGCTTTGCTGTCATACCGGGTGGTAAGCTTATGACTTTGGTCAAGCAATTTGCGGTCGGTACCTGTTAGTTCTACAACAGCATTTACGCGTTGCAACAATGCAACAACACAATTTTTTGTGGTGTACAAACGTTTCTTTGCACCATTGTCAGTGCAGCAAAAAAATTAGGGGTGAACAATGTCAAAACCAACGATCGGCTTTATCGGCCTTGGCCTTATGGGCGGCAACATGGTCGAAAATCTACAGAAAAAAGGTTATCAGCTGACTGTAATGGATCTTAACAAAGACGCAGTTGCAGCCTGTGTTGCCAGAGGTGCATCTACAGCAAGCACGGCAAAGGAACTGGCCGCATCAGTTGATATCGTCATGCTTTGTCTCACCACCTCAGCTATTGTTGAAAAAGTGGTTTACGGTGAAGAGGGTATTCTCGCAGGCATTAAAGCCGGGGCGGTACTGGTAGACTTTGGTACTTCTATTCCAGCGTCAACGCGCAAAATCGGTGCTGACCTTGCCAAAAAAGGCGCGGGTATGATCGACGCCCCCTTAGGTCGTACACCGGCACATGCTAAAGATGGCTTACTGAATATTATGGCTGCCGGTGATCAAGACACCTTCAACAAAGTGCAGCCGGTGTTGCAAGATCAAGGCGAAAACGTGTTTTATTTGGGCGAATTGGGTGCCGGCCACACCACAAAGCTTATCAACAACTTCGTTGGTATGACGACCGTTTGCGCCATGTCTCAGGCATTTGCTATTGCTGATCGTGCTGGTGTTAATCGGCAACAACTGTTCGACATTATGTCGACCGGGCCTTCTAGCTCACCCTTTATGAAGTTCTGTAAGCACTATGCAGTAGACAATGTGAGTGATCTTGGGTTTTCACTGGCTAATGCTAACAAAGACCTTGGCTATTTCCTGCAAATGGTTGAAGACCTTGGTACCGAATCAAAGATTGCCAAGGGCTCATCAAGTGATTTGCAAGCCGCATTCGATGCTGGCATGGGCAACGGCAACGTGCCAGAGATCTTCGATTACTACCGCGAACTTAACAAATAACGCGGTTTGTCAGCCTGTCGACGCTATCCGAGCTATCCATTCCTCGAAGAGGATCGCCGCTCAGTTTTAAAGAAGCATCGACGGTGAATCAGGCGCTAATAAGATGGAATTTATTAGCGCAGGAAGTAACTCCCTCTCTTCACGCTCCTGCAGCAATGAAGCGAGTCTCAGTATTGAGGTGCAAAAACCATAATGCGTTTATTCAAAGATTATCTGTTAAACATTTGCCTGGCGCTGATATTAGTCCCAGTATCAGTTGCTGCATTCGCTACTGAATATTTTGTCGCGAGCAAAGACGAGTACAAGGCGATTTCATCGAAACTGGTTGCAGGTGACAAGATCATCTTGAAAAACGGGGTATGGACAGACTTTGAGATCCTGCTAGAAGGTCAAGGTGAGGCTGATGCGCCCATAACGTTAACGGCAGAAACCAAGGGCCAAGTGATCCTGTCTGGCCTGTCTAATCTTCGGTTAGCCGGCCAGCATCTAGCCGTTTCTGGTTTGGTGTTTAAAAACGGTTATACCCCCAGCAGTGCCGTTATTGAGTTTCGCAAAAACAGTAATGCGTTAGCCTTCCACTCACGGGTGACGGAAGTGGTTATCGATAACTATAACAACCCGGATAAGCAGGAATCGGATTATTGGGTAGCCTTATATGGGCAGCATAATCGGTTAGACCACAGTCATTTTGTGGGAAAACGTAATAGAGGCGTTACCATTGCTGTCCGATTAAACAGCGAAAAGAGTCAGCAAAACTATCACCAGATTGATCACAACTACTTTGGTTATCGCCCTACCTTTGGCTCTAATGGTGGCGAAACATTGCGTATTGGCACCAGCCATTATTCGCTTACCGATTCTTATACCTTGGTTGAAAACAATTACTTCGAACGCACCAACGGTGAAGTAGAAATTATCTCGATCAAGTCCGGCAAAAATACCCTGCGTGGCAACGTGTTCTTTGAGGCCCGCGGTACGCTGACCCTGCGCCATGGTAACGGTAATATCGTCGAGCAGAATATATTTTTGGGTAATGGCGTGGAACACACTGGTGGGATACGTGTTATCAACAAAGATCAGGTGATCCGTAACAATTATCTGCAAGGTTTAAAAGGCTATCGATTTGGCAGTGGCTTTACGGTGCTAAATGGTGTCCCGAACTCATCCATCAACCGCTATCATCAGGTCGAAAACGCCCTTATCGTTAACAACAGCTTTATAGACGTTGATCACATGCACTTGGCGGCCGGTAGCGATGCCGAACGCACCGCAGTGCCTATCAACTCCGTGATGAAAGATAACCTGATTATCAATACCAATAAACAGCAGCCTTTCAGCCTGTTTGATGATGTAAGCGGCATAAAACTCTCCGGTAATATTGCCAATACCGAGCTGCCAGCCGCGCTGAGCTACGGGGTAAAACGCCAGAACGTCGCCCTTAAAAAAGCTGAAAACGGCCTGCTTTATCCCGTGTCGAGCAAGCTAAATGCCGGGGCGAAGCGCGACTTAAAGGTACTGTCCAAACAAGATACTGGGGCAAGTTGGTATCCGAAATCGCCTGGGTTTGTCACATTCGATTCAGGTCAAACACATCAAGTGGCACAGGGCGCAACGGCTTTATTAGCGGCAATAGACCAAGCCGGTGAAGGTGACGTTATTGTGCTGGCTAATGGTCAATATGATGTCTCAAAACTGATCAAAATTAGTAAAACCTTAACCATCAAAGCGGCACAAGCAGGTCAAGCCACGTTAACCTTTGAACGTTCCGCCTTGTTTGAAATTCAGAACGGCGGCAGTTTGAAACTTGAGGGCTTAGTGATCTCTGGGGCAAATAGTCCGGACTCGGCGGGTAATGCCGTGGTTCGCACGCAAAAATGGGGCATGGTTGATAACTACCGCTTTGTGCTGCTGAACTCACACATCTTAGCGCTGGATATCAATCATACCTTTGATTTCTTCGTCACGGGCAAGGGCGCCTTTGCCGATGAGATCACCCTGATGGGTAACACTTTTGACAATGTGACCGGCGATATTCTGGTTCTTAATACTGAAATTGAAGATTTGGGAATTTATAACGCCGAGTATGTCACGGTAAAAAACAACACCTTTAACAATGTACAGGGTGCGGTGGTTAAGCTTTATCGTGGTGGTACCGATGAAAGCACATTTGGGCCGCTTTTGCATATGGCAGATAACACGTTAAACCAAGTGGGTTATGGTAAGCGCAACAAAAATAAATCCAGCTTGTATTTGCACGGTGTGCAGGTTGCTAACATTCTGCAAAACACGCTAGTTAAGTCTGCGCCAATAGTGGTAGAGCATACGGTAGGTGAGCCCATAACGGTCATTAAGAGCAATCTTTTTGATGCCACCCAAGCACCCACTGTCACTGAACTCAGGGTTGAAGGGCCGCACACGGCAGTCATTGACGATAACAAAACCATAAATACTGACAAGAGGTAGCTTCAGATGAACATGTCAAAATTACTGTCAAAAGTAACGTCGCTGGTGCTGGTTACCTTGGCCTTTATACTGCCATTTGCTGTGCAAGCGGCTCATCCTAATTTGGTCATTACACCCGCTGATGTGTCCGAGATGCGCAAGGCCATTTCTAAGCCAGGACGATTCTCTAAAGCGTATAGCGATCTAAAAAGCCAAGTTGATCTGCATTTGGCTCAGCCTATCAATGTTCCTGTACCGAAGGACGGTGGCGGCGGTTTTACCCATGAACAGCATAAGAAAAATTATCAGCTAATGTACAACGCCGGCATTATTTATCAGCTTAGCCAAGATAAAACTTATGCCAATTATGTACGTGATATGTTGCTGGCTTATGCAAAGTTGTATCCAACATTAGATGTGCACCCCGCACGAAAAGTGGAGTCACAAAATCCCGGCAAGCTGTTTTGGCAAAGTTTAAATGAGGCCGTTTGGTTGGTACATACCATCCAGGCTTACGATTTTGTTCACAGTGCGCTCAATGCACAAGACAGAAAGCGCATTGAAACCAAGCTGCTTAAGCCTGTTGCGCTGTTTTTGTCAGAGGGGCAGCCCTCTACCTTTAACAAAGTGCATAACCATGGTACCTGGGCAACCGCCGGGGTGGGTATGGCCGGTTATGTGATGAACGAGCCAGAGTGGGTTGAAAAAGCGCTTTACGATTTGGAAAAATCAGGCAAAGGCGGGTTTTTAAAGCAACTGGATGAATTATTTTCCCCTCAGGGTTACTACAATGAAGGGCCTTATTACCAGCGTTACGCGTTATTGCCTTTCGTTACCTTTGCCAAAGCAATTGAAAATAACCAACCGCAAAGAAAGATCTTTCAGTATCGTGATGGGATTGTATTAAAAGCTATCGATACCACTGTTCAATTAAGTTATGACGGTCTGTTCTTCCCCATCAACGATGCGATAAAAAGTAAGGGTATCGATACCATTGAGTTGGTGCATGGCGTTGCGCTGGCATACAGCCTGACAGAAGCGCCCGGCTATCTGGATATCGCTAAGCAACAGGATCAGATTATTCTCTCTGGCGATGGCCTAAAGGTGGCGCAAGCGCTGGATAAAGGTTTGGCTGAAGCCTATCAATTTGACTCCGTAGCCTTTGGCGATGGCAGTGATGGCAAGCAAGGCGCGCTAGTGATTATGCGCAGCCAGTTAGCGGGTGATCAGGCCGTACTGTTTAAACCTGCAGCTCAAGGTCTTGGCCATGGCCACTTTGACAAGCTCACCTGGCAGTTTTATGACCTGGGTAAAGAAATTGTCTCTGATTATGGTGCGGCGCGTTTTCTGAATGTTGAAGCCAAATTTGGTGGCCGCTACCTACCTGAAAACGAAAGTTACGCCAAGCAAACGGTGTCTCACAATACGGTGGTGGTGGATGAAACCAGCCACTTTGACGGCGACGTTGAGGTAGGCAACCAACACTCGCCTGTACTTAATTACTTTGAAACCAGCCCGTTTGGCTCTGTTACCCGCGCGCATATTGATACGGCTTACCAAGGTGTTCAGTTAAAGCGGACTATGGCGTTGGTTAACTTACCAGAACTTAAAAAATCCATAGTGCTGGATGTATTTGATGTTGTTGCAGAAAAAACCCATCAACTGGATCTGCCGCTACATTACCAAGGCCAACTTATTGACACGAACTTTGATTTGTCGGTGAGTACCCAACAGCTTTCGGCGCTAGGCACTAAAAATGGTTATCAGCATCTGTGGCTTAAAGGCCGTGGTTTACCCAAGCAGGGGCTGGCTAAGGTGTCTTGGTTAAATGAGAACGGACGCTTCTATACTCATACTAGTTTGGTCAATGGTCAGGAAGAATTTCTGTTCACCCAGATCGGTGCCAACGATCCTCACTTTAATCTACGCAATGAGCAAGCTTT
The DNA here is from genome assembly GCF_020819615.1 of Rheinheimera sp. UJ51. Classification (NCBI taxonomy): domain Bacteria; kingdom Pseudomonadati; phylum Pseudomonadota; class Gammaproteobacteria; order Chromatiales; family Chromatiaceae; genus Rheinheimera; species Rheinheimera sp. UJ51. The sequence continues at coordinate 25,484 of NZ_JAJHOG010000018.1, read as the reverse complement.
TGTCCGCAGAGTAGAGAACAGCAAACAACATCAATTCATTTCTATACTTGAACCTCACGGCGAATACAATCCGAGCGAGGAATACACGCTAGATGCAGAGAGTCAGCTGACTAAGCTTGGCTACAGCCAACAAGATGAACTGCTGTTGGTCAATATCACTATCGCAGGTAAATCATACCTGATTGCGATAAACCAAGCGGCAGAGGGTTCAGTTAATCAACAATTTCAATATCAACACCAATCGTATGTCATTAACGGTCGACTGGCTGTTTTTGCACTGAACGATGATGAGGAGTAAGACATATGAGCAAGCAAAGTAACCATTTTATCTCTGGCGCTGAGGCCGAGATTGAAGATTTGGGCGGCGGCTTAAAACGTCAGCTACTGGGTTATAACGACGAACTGATGATGGTGAAAGTGTGGTTTGACAAGGGTGCCGAAGGTTATGTACACAAACATCGTCATTCACAGGTGACCTATGTGGAAGAAGGAGAGTTTCACTTTAATGTTGGTGGGGAAATCAAAGTGATGAAACCCGGCGACAGTTGCCTGATCCCTCCTTTTGTGGAGCACGGTGCAGTATGTCCGACCGGCGGTATCTTAATTGACACCTTCAGCCCGCCCAGAGAAGACTTTCTAGAGGATTAATCATGAAAATTAAAGGTTTACGTTGGTGGGTGGTGATGTTGATCGCGCTGGCGACCATCATCAACTACATTGACCGTCAATCGCTCAGTGTGCTCTGGCCAGCTATTGTAGAGGATTTATTTCCTGAAAAATCGGCGCTGGAACGCAAACAAATTTACGCAAACATCTCTGTGGTGTTCGTGTTCGCCTATGCCTTTGGTCAGGCGATCTTTGGCAAGATTTTTGACTGGGTGGGTACCCGCATCGGTTTTGTGCTTTCTATCGGTGTCTGGTCATTGGCGACCATTATGCATGCCTTTGCGCAAGGTGTAATGAGTTTCGCTATTTTCAGGGCGATCTTGGGTGTTGCCGAGGCGGGTAACTGGCCTGGTGCCACTAAGGGTAATGCTGAGTGGTTTCCGATCAAAGAGCGTGCATTAGCTCAGGGTATTTTTAACTCAGGTGCGGCGATTGGTGGCATTATCTCTATCCCATTGATTGCGTTTCTTACCGTTTATTTTAGTTGGCAAATGGTGTTTGTGATTATCGGTCTGGTGGGTTTTCTTTGGCTGGTACCTTGGCTGATTTTAGTTAAAGCGCCACCTGCCATGCATTCGTGGATTACCGAAGAAGAACGCGACTATATCCTGACCGGTCAAAAACGTAAACTGACGCCGGAGCAGGCAGCTTTGCCAGAAGAGGCAGAATATAACCCTACTACCAAGGAGCTGCTTTCTCGCAAGGAAAGCTGGGGGGTGATTATTGCTTCTGCGGCCATCGATCCAATTTGGTGGTTGTTTGTGTTCTGGATCCCGATTTACCTGAATGAAGTTTACGGTATGGATGTGAAGTCTATCGGGATCTATGGCTGGGTACCTTATGTGGGTGCCATGTTTGGTGCCTGGTTTGGTGGCCTGCTGGCACAGAACAGACTGAACGCGGGTTGGAGTGCGGATAAAACCCGTAAACTGACCATCACCTTGGGCTGTTTAATTATGTTGCCATCATTACTTGCGATGGCCGATCCAGGAGAGCCTGTTATTGCGGTGTTAATTATGGCCGTGATTTTATTTGGTTTCCAAACGGCTATCGGTAACGTGCAAACACTGCCTAGCGATCTTTACAGCAAGCGTGCAGTGGGTACCTTAGCCGGGTTTTCTGGTATGGCGGCTAAGTTAGGCGCAGTGGGGCTGACCTCTTTGGTGCCTTACCTTACTGCAGACGGCAATTACACTCCCGCGTTTGTGATAGGCGCAGCATTAGCCATTACCGCAGCTGCCTCGGTGTGGATTTTGATCCCACGTATCGAACCTTTAAAGAAAGCTGAGTAAAAACATGACGAAGATATTTTTTCTTGGTGAGTGCATGGTTGAACTAAGAGAACTGGATGACTCGACGATGGGGCATTCGTTTGCTGGTGATGTCTATAACTCAGCGGTATATATGAAACGTTGTTTTCCAACAATAACCGTATCCATGATCACCGCCATTGGTCGTGACCGACTCAGTGAAAAAATGCTTAGCCGATTTAAGAGTGAGGATTTAGACACACAATTTGTGTTTCAACATCCAAGCAAAGTGGCGGGTATGTATTTCATTGAGACCGATAGCGCGGGTGAGCGGCGTTTCACCTACTGGCGTAACGATTCCGCCGCCAAAAAAGTGGTGCAGTTTCTAACTGATGATGTTGTTGAACAATTAACGGCAGCGGACATGTTCTTTTTCTCCGGCATTCCGCTGGCCATTATTGACGAAGACAGCCGGGACGCCTTTTGGCAAAAACTGGCACGTTTAAAGCAGGCTGGCGTGAAGCTGGTGTTTGATCCCAATTATCGGGCGCAGCTTTGGGCGAGTAAAGATGCGGCAATTGAGCAGTTTAATAAAGCCTTTCAAATAAGTGATATCGCCTTACCTGGCGTTGAAGATCTCAGCGTACTTTATGGCATTGCGTCTGCAGAAGAGGCGATAGACTTTTGCCAGCAATATCAACTGGAGGAATTGGTGGTAAAAAATGGGCCGAAATCCGTTGTCACACAAATTGGCACAGAACGGCACAGTCACCAGATCACCCCTGTTACCAATGTTGTGGATACCACTTCTGCTGGAGATGCTTTCAATGGCGTTTATTTAGGGGCGCGTTTGTCAGGACGATCGGTCTTTGAAGCGGTACAACTAGGCGCTAAAGCGGCCGGCACGGTGATACAGCACCCGGGCGCGATAGCGCCTTTGGCAGCATTCAAACAGGCCATGTCTGAAGTAGGCATATAGCTGTTATTGCAAAACAACATACATTATTAATTAAAGAGATATTCAGACATGACGCGTTTTTCTGAACTGATGGCAAAACAGACATTACTCCCTATTATTCAAGCGCAATCAACGAAACAAGGTGTGCAAATTGCCCAAGCTATGGCGGATGCCGGTCTTACTCTGGTCGAAGTGGTATTGAGAACAGAAGCTTCTCTTGCCGCTTTAACGGCGATTAAGCAAGAAGTGCCGCAACTGAAAGTCGGCGCAGGCACAGTGATCGATGCCCGGATCTTGAATCAGGCACTGCAAGCCGGAGCTGACTTCATTGTCACCCCAGCAACCTCAAAGACGCTATTGACTGAATTGGCAAGCTGTGGCGTGCCGGTGCTACCGGGTGTGTCTAATACCGGTGATATTTTGCTGGCGTATGAGCATGGCTACTCGGAAATGAAACTTTTTCCGGCTTCACTGTCGGGCGGGGTGCCCTTCTTGCAGGCGGTATCGTCGGTATTCCAGTCGGTTCGTTTTTGTCCGACCGGTGGCGTCAATCAGCAAAATATGCAGGACTATTTGTCATTGAGCAATGTGTTTGCGGTAGGTGGAACCTGGGTTGCACCTGCCAAGTGGGTTGAACAGGGTAATTGGCAAGCCATTACCGCCGCCTGCTATCAAGCGCTGAATAGACAAGGTGCAGAAATGACCCATTCAGTGACTTAGAAGCACTCGGGTATCGTCTTGGTAGAGCAAAAGGAACAACAATGAAAACAATAAACCGCATGTTGACGCTGAGCTTAATGTTAATGGCTGTTTTCGTCACTTACGCCAATGAAAATGACGAGAGTGACAGCAATATTATAATGCCAGAATCCCACCAACAATTAGCGCAAGGGGTATTACTGGGAAATTTTACGCATTTGGATCCTGCGAAAAAACCCAGTGAAAACTTTGACCTGCTGGATTGGAGTTTAACGCTGCCGACGGATCTGAACAAAGATAAAAAAGCAGACATTGTTTACGAGCGGGCATTAGCTGATGGCTTTGAACTGAAACCGTTGTTTTACACCGCCGAGGATGGCGGTATGGTGTTCGCCAGTCCAAATGAAGGTGCCAAAACTTCAAGCAATACCAAGTATGCCAGAACAGAGTTGCGCGAAATGCTCAGGCGCGGCAATACTCAGATCAAGACGCAAGGTATAACCAAGAATAACTGGGTTTTTAGCCAAGCGCATGGTTCAGTTAAACGCAATGCTGGCGCTGTTGAAGGCAGCCTAGAAGCAACGCTTGCCGTTAATAGGGTATCGATAACGGGCGATGAGAAACAAGTCGGCAGAGTGATCATTGGCCAGATCCATGCAACAGACGATGAGCCCATTCGACTTTATTACCGAAAACTTCCTAATAATGAAAAGGGCTCTATTTATTTTGCGCATGAGATCAATGGCGGCGATGACGTCTGGGTGAATATGATCGGCTCGCGCTCCCACACTTTAGCCGATCCCGAAGATGGCATCGGATTGAATGAAAAGTTCAGCTATAAAATTACAGTGGAAAACAGTGTGTTGTTTGTCACTATCATTCGTCCTGGCAAAGCCAATATCACTAAATCCATCGATATGAGTAAAAGTGGCTACCACAGGAATAATCAATATATGTACTTCAAAGCGGGTGTTTATAACCAAAACAACAGCGGCGATCCTCGAGACTATGTGCAGGCGACGTTCTATCACCTTGATAACCAGCACGATAATTAGCCATTTTTGTTGAATGGCAACGCTAAATGTATATCCATCAAAGCGCAAATTGGTTAACCAGTTTGCGCTTTTTTTATGGCGTTTTAGCTATTTTCTTCTAGGGGTGTTTACCTGTTGCATCTTTTTGTTTTTTATTGGTAATTAACATTGGTAATATCTGTATTTAATAATTGGTTGATATGATGGTCTGATTTGGTTATATTTCGAACGTTAAATAAATTTCTTACAGGTAACAGGTAAACCTAACCGCACAAAATAATAACGGAGAACAGGATATGTCGCTGATATTTGATAATGATGCAGACAGATGTAAACAAGAGAAACACTTCAGGCTTTCGCCTGTCGCCACAGTGGTAAAGATGGCACTGGTTGTCTCTCTTACCAGTTTTATTGCGATGTCTGCCAAAGCGCAAGACACGAACGCTGAACCGAAAAAAGAAGCTGAAAATATTGAAGTGGAGGTGATTGAGGTCATTGGTACCCGTAAAACCATCCAAGACCAAATTGCCATAAAGCGTGAGGCGACTTCGGTGGTTGATGGTTTATCGGCTGAAGATATCGGTGATTTACCTGCACTGTCAATTGGTGAAGCCTTAGAGTCAATAACGGGTGCCGCCTCTCACCGTGAAAATGGCGGTGCGACAGAAATTACGATTCGCGGCTTAGGCCCTTTCTTAAGTGCCACGCATATTAATGGTCGTGAAGCGACGAATGGCAGTGGTGACCGCTCAGTTAACTTCTCACAATTTCCGTCAGAGTTAATGCAAAAAGTGGCTATTTATAAAACTCAGGACGCATCACTGATCGAAGGGGGGGTGGCCGGTGTCATTACCCTAGAAACGCTTAAGCCTTTAGATTACGGTAAACAGCAAATTCAGGGGGAAGTAAAAGTAAATTATAACCCTGATGAAGCTAATATTGACAACTCATTACACGGCAATCTGGGTGGTCGGGTGACATTCAGCCTTGTTGACCAATTTGAGTTTGACAATGGTCAGGCCTTAGGGGTTTCGTTTGGCGTGCAACGTCAGGATATCAGCCAACCTGAAGCGGAATATCGCAGTTCAGGCCCTACCGGCGCTTCTTTGTGGGCATGTTTAAACGATCCCTCCAACACCAATGAAGGTTTTTTCCGCAGTACTGCCGGTGATTGCGAAGATCGGGTGGTGGGTAGTAGTAACCAAGGTTATCAAACCGCGATTAACCCTGTGACGGGTGAGGCACAAAGTGCGGGTACGCCTTACGCTTGGACGGGTAGTAGCCGGAGTTACCGCCAAAACGAAACGTCTGATGAGCGTGATGCTGTGTTTTTTGCGTTACAATATCGCCCTTCCGATGCGTGGGATATCAACTTCGACGCGCAAATCTCGGATCGTAATCAAGCGGAAGCACGTCATGATTTACTGTTTTTACAAAAGCGCGTGACGCCGGGTGTCACCGGTGAAAATCTTATTGTTAATGATGTCGGCGGCATTCTGCAATGGCAAGGCGAAGAGCGTTTTGAGTCTGCCGGCGAGCAGTTTTCTCGTGAAGAAAATTATGTTGGTTACGGCCTGAATGTTGAACACTTTTTCAGTGACCGCTTAACGATCACGGCTGATTTTGGTTATTCGCAAACCAAACGTGAAGAGTTGCAAATTTCTAACCGGGGCAGAACGATTGATCGGCCCTTTTTAATGTGGGAAATGGGCAAGTATATCCCGCATATTACCGTCACTGATTTTGATGTGACCGACATCTCAAATTTTACAGACAGCTTACGCACCCGTCTTGATAGAGAAGGTGTGCGTGAAAACGAGATTGTTTCTGCACGCTTGGACTTCAAATATGCGCTGGACAGCAATGTGTTTTCCAGTGTGCAAGGTGGGGTGAGAGCGTCAGAGCTCAGCTTTGTGCAGCTTGGTGGTAACCAAGGTAGTGGTTCACGCACGGAAATATTGCTGGATGAAAGTGCAATATCCGCATTAGACGTATTGCAGCAATGTCAGATCAATTTCCCTGAAACCGACTTATTATCCTCCGTGTCTGATGGCAATCTGATTACCCACATCGACAGTAACGGTAACGTCGTGGCCAGTGGTACGGGCTCATCATGGGCCACTTACGATAATGTCTGTTTCTCACAAGCCCTTGTGAATTCAGTCGGTGGGAGCTTTGCCTACCCAGAAGTTGAGTATCAAAACTCGGGAACTCAGGATGTTACTGAAAAAACCCTGTCGGCTTATCTGATGGCCAACTACGATACTGAAATGTTCGGTAAGTTTATTCGCGGTAATTTTGGTGTGCGGCTGGTTGATACCGACGTTACTTCAATTGGTTTTAGAAACAGCTTTGATGTTGTGACCAATGAATTAGGGGTGCTGAGCCTGGTTACCGGCGATTCGTTAGAGTCGATTACTGGCGGCGGCGGTTATACCGAAATACTCCCTAGCTTTAACTTGGTCGTCGATTACAGTGACAACATTTTGCTGCGGGCCGGTATTTACCGGGGCATGTCACGAGCGAACCCCAGTGATATGAGTTATAGCCGCACATTCCAAACGGATGATGATGTAGCGCCAACGTCCTTGGCAGACTTATTTGTCGGCGTGAATGGTTCAGGTAACCCCAATATCAAACCTCTGATGTCATGGAATTATGACGTCGCATTTGAATGGTATCCTAACGAAGATTCTATCTTCGCGCTAAGCCTCTATTACAAACAGTTCCAGGGTGGGTTCCAACAACGCACCGTATTGGAAGACTTTCTTGTTGACGGTCAGACGGTAACCTTGCCGATTACCAATTCGGTCACTACGGACAATGAAAGTGACCTGTACGGCTTGGAGGCGTCAATAGCCTATCGCTGGGACAATGGCCTTGGCGTTAAGCTGGGTTACAACTACGCCGATACGGACTTCGAGTTTGAAGACAGCTTGTACGGTAATACCTTTATTACCGATTTAGATGGCACCACGCGTCAATTGACAGCAGGTATTGTGCCACCTGGCTCGGTTCCTGGCTTTTCTGAACATGTATTCAGTGGTCAGATCTACTATCAAATCGGCGATTTTGATACGGCACTTATTTATAAGTATCGCAGTGAATACTTCCAGCCTTATACCACTGACGGAACCCGACTGCGTTATGTTGATGAAGTGGGCGTATGGGAAGCTCGCGCCTCTTACCGCATTAACAAAAATATTCGGGTAAAAGTGGAAGCGATTAACCTGTTCAGTGCACCTAAATCACAGGATTTCTTTGTGCAGGGTAACTTGGGCGAAGTTAACGACTACGGTCCGCGATTCTTTGCCGGTATCAGTTTGAAGTACTAATCGATTCACTAGAGATCTGAATCAGAATGCGGAAGAAAATCGAAGCCCGCGAGTATTGACCTATATTACTTTTGTTCAGTCACTAAGCCACTTGTTAGTACTGAACCATTAGGAGCAGAAAGCATGTTTAAACAGTCTCTGATAGCCATCATCTTGGCAACCGCTTTGGTCGGTTGTGGTGGTGGTGATAATAACGAACTGGCTGGCAATAGCAGAGGAAGTATCAGTATCAGTGGTGGCGCCTTAATCGCAGGCACCACCCTCTCGGCATCGGTAACGGATGCCGACGGCATTAAAAGCGACACCCTAGTTTACCAGTGGTCAACGGGGACAACGGGATCGTCATACACCATCACTGAAGCGGATGAAGGTTCTACCATCTCCGTGTCGGCCAGATATACCGATGAAAAAGGCATTACAGAAGGCGTAGGTGCATCGACGTCTGTGATACTGCCGACTCTGGATGTCAATGCCAATGTGGTAAAAGGGCCAATAGGCGCCGCAAATTGCGAAATATTTGCTGTGACTAACACGGGGGTTGCGGCAACACCGGCTCAAGCCTCGGCTATCTCCAATAGTATGGGCCGCGTCACTTTTACTAATGTGCATTTTGAAGGTACGGGTTTAATTTCATGTTCAGGCGGTACCTACAAAGATGAGTCAACCGGCTTAATGCTGGAAGCGCCTACCTTGAGGTCGGTAGTGAATGTGGTGGAAGGCACTGCAGAAACGCCAGCACCTTCTTATGTTGTGTCGCCTTTAACGGAAATGGCGGTACAGGCAGCAGGTGCCAACTTAAACACCTTTGCTGAGCGTGCTCGAGTCATCAATGCACGTTTTGGTATTCGTTTTGACACTACAACTGTGTTACCGACCGAGATTGGCGTTGTGGAGCTGGGCGCTGCTGGTGCAGCAGATGCCGACCGCTATGGCTCGGTATTAGCGCTGTTGTCGCAACTCGATGCCGACAACGTTGACAAAAACATGGCAACGTTAATCGCCGACATCGCGGCTGATTTGGCTGATGGTGCCTTTTCAGAGGGGCTGTTAGCTGCCCTTGAAACGGCCCAGCTTAATTTACAAACTATGTCAGTCATCGCAAATAAAGTGGATGTCTCTTTACTTAATATTATTGGTTCCGCGATTGGCTACAACAACACTCCTGTCGCTGCAATCATTGAAGGGACCTTGAGTAGCACTATTCAACATACGGCCACCGAGCCGTTAACGGGTTCTGTTATTGTGATTGACCCGAACTTTGGCGAAGATGAAATTCTGGCACAAAGTAGCGTGCTGCTTGACTATGGTTCCTTCAGTATCAGTGCCCAAGGCAATTGGTCATACACTGTCGATGTGAACAACGAAACGGTTGCCAGCCTAGAACTTGGTAACTCTGTGAATGATACGGTGACCATCACCTCGATTGACGGGACTACTGCTGAAATCAAGATCCGCATTGCAGCGTTAACGCAGTTAGTGAAGATTTCGGATACGGGTAATGACACTGGTGAAATTCGTTTTAGTGTCAACAATTTACGTAAAGGTAAACTCAGTGCGTCTTTTGCTAAAGATGAAACCCTGGGCAGTGATGGCAATATAAAAGATGCCTACATTACATTGTATGGTTCTTCTGGTAGTTCCAGTGAGGCGTTGATTGATTTGCGTATTCAAGGCTCGCAAACGGGCAGTAATGGGTTGCCCATTGCACCCCGCTTCTTGGTCAGAAACACGGAAAGTGCTGCTTATCCGGGTGTAATCGTTACCGCACCCTTTGTGGAAGGCGAGTTTTATAACGTTAATATTACCTGGGATTTAGATGCCGCCGAGCAATTAACGCTGACTATAAACGATGAAGTGATTGGTGGTGGGTCGTTCTCTACTGCGGCGGTGGTTGATCCTGATTTCGTTAATCTGGAACAGTGGTTCGCCGATGGCGTTAAGGCGGTACAATTTAGATTGGGTGATAATGATCGGACCATTCCTTTTGGTTCTTTTTATGTAGATGATATTGAGGTTTATTCAGACGTTGCAGGTACCACCCGCGTATTCGCAGATGATTTCGAAAGCTACGCCGAGGGTGATACCCTGGATGGTGTCGGCAGTCGTTATAACTTAGCGATCTACTCTGAAGTTGTGGTATTTGATGTTGGGGACGGCACTGTTGAGCCAACACCAGCTGCTTTCTTTGATTTAACTGCGTCTATTGCAAGCAATGCTACTACAGCCTTGACCGGAACCGTTACTGTTGTAGACCCGGATGAAGGTGAAGCCTTCATTATGCCTGCCTCATTCCGCAGCCGATTTGGCGACTTCACTATTCTGGAAGACGGCTCTTGGAGCTACTTACTTGATACGACCAACGCTACCATTGCGGCTTTAGTGAGTGGTGAACGCGAAACCGATACAATCACCATTGAATCTTTCGATGGCACCACCGCAGAACTGGTAATTACCATCAATGGTGTGGGTGGCGAAACCGCAGGCGCCAATAAAGTTGCAGTGATTATTGATACCGATCCAACGGATACTGGTGAGTTGCGTTATGCGCTTGGCAGTAATGGTCCACTGGCGCAAGGTCGAATTACCGCATCGGTTAAGCGTTTAGATGATGAGTTCGGTGATGGTGATGCGTTTATCACGCTATTTAACTCTGCCACCAATAACAATGGTGCCATCTTAGATTTACGTATCACTGACGATAGCTTTGCGGTTCGTAGCCCAAGCAATGTTGATACGTCGGCGGCCACCGTGTTGTTAGATACCTTTATGGACATTGTTATCACGTGGGAATATCCAAATGGTAACTTAGAGGTTAATCCGCTGGTAACGGTTGAAGTAGACGGCGTCAGTTTTGTGGCTGAAGGCTTTACGCCAGATAACAGTTCTACCGGTGGTGTCACGCACGTTGCATTCCGGTTTGGTGACAATAGTGGCGTACGACCAGAGACGGCTAAATTTACGGTGGATGACTTAGTCATTTACTCGGATAAGGCCGGAAATAATGTGGTATTTTCTGACGATTTTGAGTCATATAACAATGGTGATTCTCTTGGCACAGATAACCCGGCATCACCCTATAACTCAGCAACCTCTGAGGCAAGTGTTGAGACTATTGGTGAAGCGAGTGGCCCTGGCACACCGGGCAATAAAATTGCCGAAATACGGGATACCGATCCGACTGACACCGGCGAGTTAAGATATGCGCTTGCCGACAAAGGCCCGCTGGCTGAAGGTCGCTTTGTGCTTGCCATCAAGCGTTTAGATGATGAACTGGGTGATGGCGATGCCTATATTACGCTGTTTAATTCTGCCACCAATAACGATGGGGCGATTTTAGATCTGCGTATCACTGACGATAGCTTTGCGGTTCGTAGCCCGGCAGGTGTCGACACCTCCGCAGCCAACGTCTTGCTAGATGAATTTATGCATGTGGTGATTACCTGGAAGTACCCGGGTGGCAATCTTGAAGTGAATCCGGTGGTCACGGTTGAGGTTGACGGTGTGCGGTTTACAGCAGATGGCTTTACGCCAGACAATAACTCCTTCGGCGGTGTCACTCACATTGCGGTAAGATTTGGCAGCAACAGCGGCACCATAGCGGCAACCGGTGTGGTATCGGTAGATAATATTGCTATTTATGCCGATGCGGAGGGCAGAACCCTATTGTTCTCAGACGATTTTGAATCTTATGCCGTGGGTGACTCGCTGGATACAGACAATTCTGCGTCACCTTATAACTCAGCGACTAATGAGGCGGTTGTAGCCGTGGAATAACACCTTTACTATACTGCTGGGTGAACGCCCAGAGATTAAAAGTGTAAATAGCAAGGCGGGAATTATCCCGCCTTCTTTTTTGCTGTAACGTAAACCCCTGTAGTGTTTACGTTACTCGTACCGCGCTTATGTTATTCGCTAGCCGAATATCCGGTGTGACTGTTTTTAATTTCATAGAAGGTGGCTTGCACAAACTCTGCTGGATTGCTTGAATTGTTAACGTTATACACACCCACTTTAAAATAGTGGTACTGACCCGCCTGATCATACAAACTTTCAGCCATATCATACTGGGCCACAACATCGGCCTTGCCTTCACGGCTAATCGTCACGGTGAGTAAGTTGAAATTAACGCTGATGTGATAACTAAAAACCTCATTCAGGGCGATACCCTCCACCGGGTTTGCGGCGGTGTTGCTACGTGAGCCAATCATTTCAACATAGGTTTCAATGTTTCTACCTTGGCTGTCTTTCACCCGGCTCTCATGCGCGAAATAGATAGCACCGCGTTCATTTCCTGGCAGTTTGCGATAGTATAAGCGAACCGGCTCATCATCATTAGCGTGGATCTGACCAATGATTACCCGGCCAATCTGAAAATTTTCGCCAGTGGTGGTAACCTGATTGACCGCCATCTTAACCCGCAAATCGCCGTCATAGCCGCCTGCATTCTGCCGTCCTTGTGCTGAGGCACTGCCAAACACCCAGTTATTTTTATTCACGCCCTGCGTGCTGATACTACGGTCGCCACGGCGTAACATTTCTCTTAGTTCAACCCGTACATAGCTGGTATTGGCAGAGGTTTTAAAGCCATAACTGGGTGAGCGCATCACAATGCCGCCATCAGCTGAGGCATAAAAGAATTCAGAATTGGTATAACCGTTTGCAAGGTCTGTTTCAAAAATGGAGTCAGCGGTGCCACTGTTGTCCTCATCGGTAGGGATGCTCAGGTACCAGTCGATTAACTCGATACCCAATTCATTAGGAAAACGTTTGCTTAAGTTGCCGCCGGCATCTTGGCAATAATGTGCCTGAACTTCAACAATGGCATTATTTTGGTTTTCATTATTACCAAGCCCGATTAGCTTGATATAGCGGGCTGAAGTTGGCTCGATTTTTACCAGTTCAAAACCACTATGTCTGCCGCTGGAATCTGCTTGCGTTAATACGGTGGTCCAACTCATGTTATCGCTAGAGGTTTCCACAGAAAATCTCGCGATACGCTTATTCCCTTCAAACCATTTAATGGTCAGTGCACCCAGTGTTTTAACGCTTCCCAAATCTAATATTAGCGCGGCATTTCTACCATCGTTTGACCATCTGGATTGGGATGATGTGTTGCCATCAATGGCATTGGATGCTGGATATGCCGAGTTCTCCATGGCGTCAGTGGCAGAGCGTATTGGGTACACCTGATTAATGCATTGCTCAGGTGTGACTATCACAGGGGGTGGGGATGTAATATTGGTGGTATTAGTGTCACTACTTCCACCGCAGGCTGTTACAGCTAGAGCTAAATTTATGGCAATAACGAGTTTGCCGAATTGATGGACTCTTTTTGACCGATTAGACATGTCCTTATCTCCTACTAGAACGATGAATAGAACTTGGTATAAATCTGGGGTTATGGTGATTTTTGGTATTGCTGGTTACGCCATCAATAATTACCGGTTTATCCTCACTGGTCAACCAATTAATTTGAGTGATGGATGCTGGTGTCACATTTAAACCAATATTTCATCGGTAGCTTGGATATGTTCTTCAGTCGCATAGTCTCTTTAAGGTACTTTAAAAAGTAATCTTACTCATTAGGAAACAATGTAATAATCTGATTTTTATATATTTTTTATGTTGTTTTTGGTTTTTCGCTTATTGGTGGTGAGAATTTCTTACCAAATAGGTTAACCTTTTGGTTGACCAATATTCTAATAAGGTGTAAACATAAAGCATAATAATAAAATTGCCGGTAGTTGTTCTTTTAAGAATGTTGGCATAAAGGTTCGCGATTAACTTAAGGTCGCAGTTGCGACCCCAAAATATAATTACAATTTTAGACGGGGAACAAAAATGAGACATATGCTATCAAAAATTACCTTAGCGATACTGTCGACAACGGCACTCGGTATCGCGTCTACCGCCAACGCCCAAGAGTCAGAGGTAGAACAAAGCGATATCGAAGTGATACAGGTGACGGGGATCAGAAGCTCCTTAACAAGTGCTTTGGCAGAAAAGCGTAATGCCGCCAGCTTAGTTGAAGTTATTCAAGCAGAAGATATCGGTAAACTACCTGATCAAAATTTAGCGGAAGTGCTGGAAAATATTACTGGTATTCAGATTACCCGCTCAGCGGGTGTCGGTACGGGAGTACAAATTCGCGGTACTGATGCAAACCGCACTGAAATTAATGGTGTATCTACGGTGGGATCGGGTGCAGGGCGCAGTGGTATTGATTTTGAAGATGTTTCTGCATCGATTATTGCAGGTGTCGAAGTCATAAAAGCGCCACAAGCAAAAACGATTGAAGGCTCTGTCGGTGGCACTATTAACTTAAGAACCATTCGCCCACTTGAGTTAAGTGAAACGCTAGCCGCATTTAGAGTGCAAGGTGAAGAAAGCAGTTTATCTACCGATGGCGTTAAACCGCGCTTATCAGGAACCTTTGGTGATAATTGGGAAAATGACAATGGTGAGTTTGGTTTTGTCATTAGTGGCAGTTATGCAGAGCAGGATGTAACCGCATTTCGCCCCCGAGCTGACCGTGATAATCTGGTTCGCTCTGACAGTGGTTTAGCCAGTGCACAAAGTTTCCATTATCTACCCATTCAGTTTCTGATCCAGGATTACGATAACTTTGAATATGAGACAAAAAATTTTGCTGGTTCTTTTGAGTGGGCGCCAAACAGCAACAACAAATTTTGGTTTGATGCGATTATAAATGATCAGGACCGTCGGGAGGAAAGTTCCAGGGTTCAGGCGTCAGGGGTAAGTGATCTTATTGGTGTATCGGTTCCAACTGAATTTGAAACAATTAATTTTGGTTCTTTAGATGGTGTCGAGCTTGGCAGCATTCAAGCCGCACTTAAAGGCATCATTCCGGTTCAGTCTGACGGTTCGGACGGTAATTTACGCTTATCCAGTGACACCAGTTCCCGGGCCACCAAGAGCAAAATATTCCGGCTAGGCGGGGAACATCAGGGGGATAATTTTAAAATAAGCGCCGAGATATCCTCATCTTCATCTGACTCTGCGACCCCCCGAATTGATACTACACTCAATTTTGTCAATCCCAATGCGGCAATTGGGTCAGCTAACGATAATGGTGTCCCGTTTGAGTATGACTTAAGTGGTGGTGCCTTGGCCTTCGGCATTGCATTTGGTGCAGAAAATGCGCCTGCACCTGCTGACTTGCTCGACCCAGCCAACTACAGGTTGCAAGCGGTGGCACTAGCAAATAATACCAATGAAAATACCGAAGATGCCATGCGTGTTGATTTAAGCTACGACTTGAATATGTCGATTTTTACTACGCTTGACGCAGGCTATCGTTATAACAAGACATCCAGTGTGTCCAACGTTGTGGGCTCAAATCTTAGTTTGTCCAGTATGAGGGATTCTCCCAGTGGCGATTTGTTTGCTGATATTCTGACAACTGGCCCTAATAACTTTAATGCCGCAGATGGCAGAGCGCTTTATATTAAAGATTTTCTGCTGGTGAACCCGGCGTTGGTAGGCTCTGATCCTGATCGGGTATTTACTACGTTAGCTAACGCCATTACTGCCCATGGGGGTACAAGACCACTGAATGCCCCAACGTCATCAGTTGCAGGTTTTTATGACATCAGTGAATCCACTAATGCACTGTATGCTCAGGCAAATTTTGAAACTGGCATGCTTCGCGGTAATCTTGGTGTACGTTATTTAAAAACGGATCTTGATTCAACCGGCAACCGCAGTGTTAACGGCGATATCGTCGCAGAAACTAGCTCAAGTGATTACAGTTTTGTGCTGCCGCGGATTAATCTGGCCGCCGATGTAACCGACGATCTGGTGCTGCGCGCTGCTTTTGGGAAGGATATTCGCCGTCCGAATTTTAGTGATCTTTCAACTTCTTATACATTTAGTACTAGCCCCAATCCACCAGTAGCTGGTGGTAACCCAAACTTAAAACCTGAAGTGGTTACATCCTTTGATATTTCTGCAGATTGGTATTTTGCTCAGGCCGCAGTTGTTAGTATCGGCTATTTCCACAAGATACGTAAAGATGTGCATGTGGGGCAACAAGATGATCCTTATTCAGAGCCTGTTACAGGTTATCGTGACATTATTGGTCCAGCGTGTGAGCAAGGCGGTATCTGGAACCCCATTGCGCTAATCAACGTGTTTGGTCCGGTGAGTTCTAACGTAGGTGTTTGTGTACCATTCTCCACTATTATTAATGACACTAAAGAGACCACGCAAAAAGGCATCGAAATGGCATTCCAGTATGATCTTTCTGCTTTCGAAGATCAGCTGGGCTGGGCATCTGGTTTTGGTGTGGTGGCAAACTATACCATTCAAGAATTCTCTGGTGGTGAAGCGGTTAATACCTCGGCTAGTCGTCCTAGTCAGGTCTTTGCTGCATCCACAGGTGGTTCAGGCTCACTGGAGGTGACTGCCGTGCAAGGCTTACTCAACTTATCTGAAAATGCCTACAACTTTACCTTGTATTACGAAAAATATGGCTTGTCTGCCCGGATGCGTTACACCTGGCGAGAAGCGTTTCGTTCGAACGATTTTGGCAGTACATCAAGTTATCCTTGGGGGTTCCCGGTCATTCAGGAAGACCGAGGACAACTTAATGCCAGTATCAGTTATGATGTAAATGATCAACTCAATATTGGCATTGAAGCCGTCAACGTGACGGAATCTGAGGTTCGCCAATCTTGCGTTAATGAAGGCGCGCTGCTTTGCTTTCAGGGCTTAACAGACCGTCGGATAACCTTGGGTGCCAGTTATAGATTTTAATTCTACTATCTAGGGGCTGGTTGTCTAAGATAACCGGCTCGAGCAAACTCACAGCAAAAGCACTTGTTAAAGCAAACCGGAAGGTTTGCTTTTTTGCGTGTGGCAAGAAAAATATAAGCTCTGTGTCAAGAGCCTATTATGAAGGATAAAAAAACAGTGCCAGATGTGAAATGGGTTACGCTAACCGTTACTACTTATTTAAGTGTGAGATAGAATACAAACCTCGGGTTTCATCCGTTTTACGCTTGATCTCTTCCAAGGCTTTTGCTTCACTCGACTCAAATAAAGCATTGATCAGACGATCGAAGTGATTGTGCATCGCCGTTCTTGCCGCTGAAGCGTCACGTTTGGCTATGGCGTCATAAATAGCAGTATGTTCTTTGATGCGCTGCGCTATACCCTTCGAACATACATCTTTATAAGCTGCAACGACTTGCTGCTCATTCCGTCTGACTTTCCAAAGGTTGTTAATGGACAGGACAATGGCATTGTTACGTGTTGCGCTAGAAATGATCTCGTGGAATCGTTGATCGGCTTCATCAGCCTTATCCAAAGTTTCTGAAGATGACATATCATCCAGTGCCTGCTTGAGCGCTGCAAGCTCGGTGTCGCGGATTTTAACTGCGGCTAACGCTGCTGCTTCTCCCTCTACTAAGGCCCGAGCCTGGGTGAGCTCGAATGCGCTGATAGATTCAAGTGAAGGAGCTGAGCCAGCAGAATCAGTGACATATACGCCTGAACCTGTTTTTACTTCTACTCTGTCTCTAACTTCTAGCGCGATAATCGCTTCGCGTATCGTCGGACGGCTAACATGATAAATCTCAACCAGCTCTCTTTCAGCTGGCAGGCGGCTTCCTGCAGGGTAAACGCCTTTGTCGATCAACGCTTCTAACTTTTCAACAACTGTCCAGAAACGTCTGCGTTTCTTCATGATGGGTATCCCTTTAGGTCTTGCCATTGGTCATACAGGTACTAACGACGATTATACCTAGAACCTATAGAAATTCTCAAAATTCCGGCATCTTATTCAGCTATGATAACTCTCAAAATTAGAAAGTTCTAATTGATTTTGCTAAACGCTATGGTCTTGTTTAAATCGGTTTTAGCGTTTGGGAGCGTTGCCAAGAAAACAGTCGGCTACTGCTTTGTGATTCTAACAGTTGCAGCGCAATTCTGATGTCGGCAGTGTAATACAGTGACGCGAAGCCAAGCCGATTGCGGCCGAGGTTATGAAATACCATACCAAAAGCAATATCACCGGCACTGAAGTCTTGATGATGTTCGGCAAAATAGGTCGCCGGTTTACTAAGTTCTTCATCGATAAGCAGCGATCTTACTCTGCCGGGGCCACCGTGATAAGCCTGGATCAGCAGCAGCCGATAAACCTGTTCCCGTTTTTCTTCTGGCAAGTGGCCGAAGCGGGCTATGAATACAGGATGCAACATACGATGGTTACGTTCAAATAACCATAGCGCGCAATCGACCTGAGCGATGCGGTGTAACTGCTTATTTTGGGGAACGCCGCAGTCTTTTAATACTTGTGGGGTCAGTTGTAAGATCCCTCTAGCATTGGCTTTTGAATGGGCCTCGCGCACGCCACCACTTTCGATAATCAACATACCGGCCAGATCGGCTAGCAGATCTTCTGGCAGGCTAATACGCTTTTGCTGCGCGCGACGGGCATACACCAAGCGCAGGGTGTCATGCAGTGAAGCTTGGTTTTTAGGGGTGCCTACTTTTATACCATCCCAGTTGCCAGACAGCCGACCTTCCGGATGCTTGCCCAGATAACGCGCAATAGCCAACGACAAATCGACATAAGGTTGGTGGCAACGAATCGCGAAAGGATAGCCAAGGGTCTGGTTATTACCTTCCACCCAGGCATGCACTCGTCCTTGTTGTGCCATACCCTGACGAGTTTGGTTCAGAATTAACTGGGTTTGCGGTGAGTCTGAGGCATCTTCAATAAATTCCAGAAAGTTGCCGCGCATATCAAATAGCAAATGGCGATTGCGCTCGGTACAGTGTCCTGAACGCGTCAGGATCCAGCGCCTAACGTTCATTACGTTGTCATACACACCTTGGCTCTCGGCATAAGGCTTACTGCGCACAACGTCAGTCCAGTTCTGGTAAGGTTGCACGAGCTGTTGCCCCAGAGCGCTTGCGGACAATAGGCATCCAAATAGTATAGCGGCGGTAACGGGCCAGTAGCTGCTAGGTCGCATGGAACCCATATTTTCTCCGGTGTTGCAAAAGCTGATGCAACGGTTGTTAGCTGAGGTTCAATAGCCAGAATGATTTGTACCAGCAACAGTGGGCACTTTACTAAGTACTGTTGCTGACACTGAGTATAATCTACTGCGCCTTTAATTAAACACTAATTAGAGGTTGTTGTGATCTGTAAGCTCACCGTACTGTATTTAGACCATTTGCCTGTCATCCTAGAGGCAAATGGCAGCGCAGAGCGTTCAACTTGATTCAATAAATACTGCTGGTAGCTTTCATCATCACCATAACGGATCACTGAGGCAGCAATGGTGCTGCTTATATTATCATCAAGTTTATTCTCTATGCCGTAATCTGCAGGTACTATTTCGTCAGGATAAAAGCCCTGCAATGGGCCAATAAAGCTTTGGAAAAAACGTGTGCCATCCGTAAGCGTGGTTTGTGCATAAAGATAAAAAGTATTAAAGCCCTGTATTGAACCTAAGTTGTAACTGTTGTTGTTCGATTGCAAGTCGCGGAATAAAAAGTTTTCTAAAGCCGACATGGCATCGGTGTTTGGGATATTCAGAATGACTGAGCCCGATAGAGGTGTGTTGAGGTTTTGGCGCTGTGAAGACGTTCTAAAAACATTGCCGCCATCAACAACATCAAATTGGCTTTGTGAAGCTCTTAACGTAACAAAAGTAACACCATCAAGCTGATTAAATACATAGGCTTCATTACTATTTGAACGAGATCTCGCCGTCGATGCTCCTGTTTCAGTGTAATGTATTTCTAACAGTGAGGCATTGCTACTATTGATACTGATGGGTAAGGCCGCAGCACTCTGGTTTAGGAGTAATTCAACATCATTGTTTACGTTATATTGTCTGATGCTGCCGGCAATGGCATCAGGCGTGCCATTATTGGCAAAGGCCGTAAGTAAAGGCCAACTGCCATTTGTTGCTCGGCATAAGCCCACTTGCTCAAACATCACCTCGTTATTAGACAGTAGCGTTTTGCGTTGTTCTGGCGAGCTAAAACCCGTTAGCTGAACAGATGACGTATTAAGCGTACCGACAGACGAGGTTACCCGCACATTAGTGCTTTGGCATTCACAGCCTTGCTGAGTTTTGCCCGGGATCAGAATTGTGCCCAGATTGACAACGGGATGCTGAGCATACGAACTGACGACAAACTCGGCATTGCTGCCGGTACTAAAAGTAATAAGACTGATATTGGCGTGACTAGCACCGGTAATAGAGGCAGAGATTTTGCCTGTAGCGTCAGCTTTATGGCGGCTTAATACTTTCCAGTTTTGATCATGCACAAGCAGTTCAGCATTGGAGGAGCTGCTCGTTGTACCACACATCGTTTCTTGTATCACATTCGCTTGAAAAGTTAATGTTGAATTACCTGAGCCATTGCCATTACCCGGTGGCACATCAGGACTTGAGCTACTTCCTCCACCGCATGCGCTTAGCAAACAGCCTGTAATTAAGCCCGCTATAATTTTTGTTTTGAGCATATCTCATTCCTTGATTTGGTTTTTATGGCTTCTGAGCAAGCAGAATGACTCTTATATTATCTCGCCATTTAAGATTTGAGTATTTTTTTATCGCGCTTAGCATAATAAAGCGAGGCGTGATCTTACGCCGTCAGTTTGGAGTAACCGGCTTGCTATTTAACTTACCTGCGAATTGAGTGCGAACGTCCCTAAAGGCGATGAGTGTCGGGCCTTGGCAAGAATTGATGGCGCTTTGTTGTGAACACATTCTCTAAAGTTAAACACTAAAACATTATGGTTTTTTTAATAGCAAACAATATGTTTGTTCATTGTCGGTTGAAAAGACAATACGCCAACTTAAACCTAAAATGGGTACTTGAGTTGGCTAAATGTATAGTACTCTTAATGTACTATGTTAAAAGGACAGTAATTAAAGGGGGCAACGATGCGACTGAAATTAAGTATTGTATTGCTAGGTATGTTTTTTACCGTGTCTGCGGTTGCGAATTGCAGTTTTCGGTTGCAAGACGGTAAGTTATTGCGCTGCGGTATGGCAAGCATTGAGGTACTTGAGCGGCTTGGTCAGCCTCTGTTGAAAGAGCAACTTACCGTAGGTGTCAGTACTAATCACATTGAGCGCGGCAAATCAGTTGAGATCTGGTCTTATAAAACCAAAGCCGATGTCGGCGGCGAGTTTTTATTATCGATAGAGCTAACCGATGGTAAGGTGACAACCATTAATCGCCAGCAGCAGGGGCGTTTATAAGCTGAATTGTTGCTGCGTTTTTTTAGGTGGTCGCGGTCTATTTCGGCTGAGCTTGCAGCATTAGCAATGTCGGAGATGCCATATTTCGATTTGCTATATGTAATCGTTTTAAATTATTTTTTGTTATATGAGAAAACCGTTATGGTGTCTGCCTTTTATAGTCTGGGTAGGTAGTAACCATGAAAAAACGTTTAGTAGTGAGTGTAGTAACGGCCAGTATTTTTCTGAGTTCTCCCGCTTTTGCAACCAATGGCTATTTTACCCACGGTTATGGCATGACGCATAAAGGTATGGCGGGTGCGGGGGTGGCGGTATCAGAAGAGCTGATGTCTGCAGCGAATAACCCGGCTAACTTGCAGGTAAAAGGGAGCGAGTTGTCAGTAGGGTTAGAGTTATTTGCCCCCGATCGCAACTATGCGGTGGCGGAGGTTAACGAGTTTTTTCCTGGCGCTTTTTACTTACAAGGTCCGGGTAAGCGAAGCGCAAAAACGTTATTTGCTATTCCCGAGTTTGCTTTTGGCCAGCAATTAAACGATCAAGTGAATGTGGGCATATTAATTTATGCTAACGGCGGTATGAATACGGAATACCAAGCCGACGCTATGCCCGAAGGCACTTTTTATGCGGGCACGACGGGGGTGGATTTAAAGCAATTATTTGTTAGCCCCACCTTAAGTTATCAGTGGACCGAACAATTACGCGTAGGTGTGGCGCCGGTGCTGGTTGTTCAGCAGTTTTCAGCGCAAGGACTGGCGAGTTTTGCACCGTTTTCTCAAGCACCCACTTCGTTGTCAGATAATGGCTCCGATTTCAGTAGCGGTATTGGCTTGCAATTAGGTTTAACCTATTTAGTGTCGGATGCATTCAGTGTCGGAGCCAGTTATCGTTCTGCGGTCAGCATGGGCGAGTTCGATCAATATGCGGGTTTGTTTGCCGAGCAGGGCGATTTTGATTTACCCAGCGCCTTACAAGTCGGTTTGGCGTGGCAAATTAATCGGTCGCATCAATTATTGTTAGATCTGCAGCATATCAATTACGGCGAAGTGAGCAGTGTGGCAAACCCGATCGGTAATATTATGTCGGCTCCTTTGGGTGCGTCGAATGGTGCAGGCTTTGGTTGGCAAGATATGACGGTATATAAAGTGGGCTATCAGTGGCAGCGAACCGAGCAGCAAAAGATCCGGTTTGGTGTTTCTTACGGTGAGCAACCTATTCCATCATCGCAGGTGTTATTCAACATTTTAGCACCCGGGGTACAGGAATGGCATTTCACTACCGGGTTAAGCCAGTCGTTAACGGCTAATGTACAGATGAATCTAACAGCGTTTTACTCACCCACTAAAACGGTTACTGGGGCAAATTTTTTAGCGCCAAATCAACAGCTAAGCATTGCTATGCAACAGCGTGGCGTAGGGGCATCAGTAGCTTGGGCATTCTAGATTTTACCCGTGTGTAGTTGCATTCTTGTTATTGCGTTAACTCAGCTTATTGAATAAAAACAGGCGCTTTAAGCGCCTGTTTTATCTGGGTTAACAACAGTCAGGTTTAGCCATCAATTTTTAAATGACCACTACTAATCAAGCTATCAATAATGGCTTGTGTATCATTACCAAAGCTACTCAGGTCAACGTTTTCCAGCGTGATTTTTTGCGTTACTTTGCCACTGCCAGTATGTTTAATATCTATCGTGGTATGACCATCGACAGTAGTAAAACTGAGGTAATTGGTAATGTTGTCGCTATTTTCACCTTGAAGTAAGTCACGTAAATCGATGACATCACCTTGTGCTGTGCTGAAATCTTTAATGACATCAACAGCCGCTTTACCGCTACTTGATTGATCGCCAAGTTGCCAAGCGAATACGTCTGCCCCTTCACCACCGATAAGCGTATCGTCACCGGCACCACCAAACAGTACATCGTTGCCGCTGCCTGCATTAATGGTGTCATTACCTTGTCCGCCATAGATCACATCATTGCCTGCATCCGCGTTGATCACGTCATCGCCACCGTAAGCATTAATTAGATCACCCTGATCAGTACCAATAATGGTTTGCGAAGCATCATTGCCGCTGGTAACCGTATTGGTCGTTTGCGACAGGTCGATAATTAGCGTATCGGATACTGCAGTAGTAGAAGTGCCATCAGTTGTGGTCGCCGTAACGGTTAAGTTAAGCTGGCCAACAAAATCAACCGGGGTTAGTAAGCTTAAACCTTCCAATTGTTCTTGGGTTAGGGTCCAGCTACCGTCAGCATTTTTTATACCCGCGGTGAGCAGGGCGTTGCTGGGTATACCGGTGATAGTGATTAACATGCTTTCACTGGCATCAGTAAGTGCGGCATTAATCGTTAAATCAACCATATCGCCATAAGTAACGCCATTCACTGTGATTGTGCTTGACGATAAGTTCAGTTGTGAATCTTTACCGCTATCTCTACCGTTGAGGACAAGCCAGTCAAACTTATAGTCACCATCTTGCGTTGCCGTAAAGTTAAAGGTGCCATTACCATTAACGCCTGCGCCCAAGAACTCTGCTGAGGTAATAATTTCTGTGGTTTTACTACCATCAGGTGCGGTAATAATGACTAACACAAAATCGTTAAAGCCTTGTCGGATCTCACTTGCAATGTTTTCACCGTTAATGAAATTCCAATTAAAGCCAACCGACATACCGCTATTTAAACTAACCGTACTTGACGTATAGTTTCCATCGATAACATTGATATTGCCGGATGAATTTAGTGCACCTGAAGGTGGGTTGAAGCCATCTAAGAAGCCACTGCTTAAACCAAGAGCTTGTTCAATAGAGGCTTGGCTTAAGCCAGATCCTATTAAAAGGCCGTTCGAGCCAGTAGTAATAGAGGTTGCGCCGACCTTAGTTGAAACGGCATCACCGACTTGCAGAATTGCTGCGTCTGCTACTCCTGCCAAAGTAATGTTTAATGCAGCAGTAGATGAACCCCCTTGTCCATCTGTTAGGGTATAGGTCACAGAAGGCAGTGAACCACTCCAATTTGCTACAGGGGTGAAAGTAAAGTTACCGTTGGCGTCTATTGTTAATTTACCTTGGTTTTCAATAATCACTTCTGCGCCGGCTAGATAAGTTTGCCCATTTATCACAAAGCTTTGTACGGTTAGGGTATTGCCATCTACATCGACGTCATTGGTGAGCACATTACCTGTAATAACTTCATCTTCGTTACCGTTAACCACGTTATTCATCGCGACTGGCGCATTGTTAATACTGGCAGTGTCGCCACTACCTTCATTACCAACGAGATCCGTGTAACTGCCATTTGCCACAGTAAATGAAATAGGAGCAGTGCCACTTGCCACGAAGGTGGCTGTCCATACATTCGGATTAGTTGGATCTTGTTTTAATCCGGACAGCACGCCACCGGTCACGGCAATATCAGTCAGATCAAAGCCTGCGATTTCCTCATTAAAGGTAAACGTGATCGTTGCAGATTGGCCACTCTCAAGTGTTGCTTGATCAGAAGTGATATCAACACTTGGCGGTGTGAGATCTAAAGCGACAATCGCGTTATCAATTAATGAGTTACCGTTGTTATCCACTGCCGTTGCAGCAATGGTCAATGGGCCATCGGCTAAGGCGCTGACATCGACATCGGCTAACTGATAGCTGCCATCGGCCAGCACGGTGGCTTGGGTAATAACCGTTTTACCATTTTGATCGGTGATGGTGATGTTAATCACGGTACCTTCGGCAACATCCGTGGTGGTGCCGCTGAGGTCAAGCGTACCATCGGTGTTATCGATTGTCGCAGCGATATCCAATGAGCCGGCAACCGCATCAAGTGTGGCTGATGTGTCGGCCGCGAGAGGGTTGCCGTTGTTATCCACCGCAGTGGCCTCAATGGTTAATGGGCCATCGGCTAACGCGCTGACATCGACACCTTCTAACTGATAGCTGCCATCGGCCAGCACGGTGGCTTGGGTAATGACCGTTTGACCGTTTTGATCGGTAATGGTGATGTTAATCACGGTGCCTTCGGCAACGTCCGTGGTGGTGCCGCTGAGGTCAAGCGTACCATCGGTGTTATCGATTGTCGCAGCGATATCTAATGAACCGGCAACCGCATCAAGTGTGGCTGATGTGTCGGCCGCGAGAGGGTTGCCGTTGTTATCGACTGCCGTGGCCTCAATGGTTAATGGGCCATCGGCTAACGCGCTGACATCCACATCGGCTAACTGATAGCTGCCATCGGCCAGCACGGTGGCTTGGGTAATAACCGTTTGACCATTTTGATCGGTGATGGTGATGT
>NZ_JAJHOG010000017.1:0-57079 GCF_020819615.1 Rheinheimera sp. UJ51 | reverse complement strand
CAGGGAGAAGAAGTCGGGTAAAAAGAGAACATAAACGAAGGTCAGATCATGCTGGCCGGATCACACCGAAACGCCTGGCCGGATGAAACCGGAACAGGTGGCCGGACAAACCGAAATACGCAAAAATAAACTGTACCTCCAATTGCAACAAGAATTCTTAACTGATACATTCCCGAAGCTTTATCATAGAAAAGCAATAACTTAGGCTAATTAAACAATAAGAAAGGTATTAAAAGTGAAAGGGAAAATCTTACACACTACAGAAGTGGAAGTTCTCATCCGTGCTGAGGATGGTAATAAGTATCGTGCTTTACGTGATGAAGTAAAATCAGCTTTTGAATTGAATATTGGTGATGAAGTTGATTTTGACATTTTTGAGGGACAGGCCAAAGATGTTTACTCTTTGAGAGAAAGCACAGCGATTGAAAATTTTGCTAGGGTATAACGCGTATTGAATTACCAGCCGCTGAGATCTGTTCGTCAGTTAAAGACTGTTCGATATGCTTCACCATCCTCATTTCTGAACGAGTTTTATTCATCTCACAAACTAAAATATCTCCTACAGCAAAACCTAGCTCAGAACATAGCTCATCAGGTCAGGTAGAGGGAGAAGGTTATTCTGTTTTATCTCAACAGTGTAGCCCATCTTAAGCTCAGTTTTTGTTATGGGTAAATGCTCTTATGAGCCTAGTACAAATTGAACAATGTGTCACCAATCAATGTCTTTAACCTGACAAGATTACCCATCTAATATAAGGGTTCATTATCAGCAAGGAGGGCTTGAACAATACTGTTCTGTGCCAGCTAAAGTGGTCGCTTCTTTCTGACGTTTTTTTTCAAATTGTGATGATAAAAGGTTTGGCACTAGCAGTGCCAGTAATGGCGTTGTGAATTAACAATTAGTGGTAAAAAACGTTTTCAAATGAGTGGTCCTGTAAGTGCAATTAACCAACTGGATTCTTATCCACGGCGATTTTTTACCTCTCGATGTGCTCGTGAGCAAAGGGGTTAAGTAGCATGATGCAAAATCCACGGCGATTTTTTACCTCTTGAAGTGCGCGTGAGCAAAGGGTTTTAGTGACGTGATGCAATATTCACGGCGATTTTTTTACCTCTCTAGGTGCCCATGAATAAAGGTGTTTGTAGTGATGGAATGATATATCCACGGCGATTTTTTACCTCTCGAGCTGCCAGTGTGTGAAGGCGGTTAGTAATACTGCTGCAAAATCCAAAGTGATGCTTTACCTAGTCAAGTCTGGGGTGCCCATTTTAAGTGGCGTAATACTGATCAATGTTTATTACGAAAAATACAACCGATACTAGTGTGTATTCATTAAAAATGAGAATAGGTCTGTAAAATACCAAGTGCCTTGTTTTTACCGTTGAACAATCTAGTTTTATATTTTGTTTTGTAATTAACCGTTGCGAGGATACGAATTGACGCCGTTCAAGATAGGTTCTGCACCGGAGCAGGGTATTGAGCAACCAAAGGCGTGGCAGAGGCGTTTTTCCTCAATAAACCATCTTGCTGACTTTGTTGATCTTTCTCCTCTGTATCTTAAAAGGTCAGTGCACGTTAAGCAATCAAAAGTGCAAACGAGGTTAATCGAGATCCATGCACTATTACGTCGGGTGCGGCCCTGGTTTAATTCGGATCAGGCTGCATGGGCATGGTATATCGGTGAGCCTATTGTCGCTTTTGAACAATTAACGCCATCAGAAATTATTAAAAAATTTCATGGCTCAGGTGTTAAGGCATTGAATGATTGGATCACAGAGCGAGAATTGGGCGGCTTCAATTAGTGGCATTTGCTTTAACTTTAAAAGGACTTCTGATTACTATTTTTATAGATCATAACTTTCACAATCAAGGGCGGTTGATTGTTGTTCTCATTAATTAATATTAAAGACTGCTTTAAGCCAAAATCGAAAACTAGCCGATTCATCACTGCAGCGTTTCCAGAATATCTATTCTCAAGAAAATATTCCAACTTTACGAGAAATCATTTCGAATTTTGACTACAGTTATATTTAATACGATAGTTAGGTCGAATCGAATGGGAACTTCGTGAAGGAATATTATGGATAACTTTGGCATTGTCGAAGTATTAAATACCGGACTGTTCGGCTTTATATTTCTGATGGCATACTTGTGTTATCAAGCTTTAAAAAATACGCAAGATTCCCAAGGCGCTTCAGTTAAGACCGCCCGAAATTTTCTCTGGATTATTGTACTTCTGGTGATTTTAGCAGGAGGCTTCAATCTTGCCGAAAAATGGCTTTCCAGGGAATCGCCTTCCCATGCATTACAGGAGTGTAGCGACAGCATTAAAGTCTTGGCTGATTTAGCAAATCTACCGGGAGTTACCGCCGAAAACCTTAAGAACCAGATCCGGGCGCATGTCGTTCTTTGCGAAAGGTCGTTAAGATGATACTAACTTCAAATAACGCCAAAGTATGCCAATTGTTGACCGTATCAGCCTTATCGTTGATGCTAATTAGCATGCAAGTAAACGCTTTTTCCAATATTAAATCCGACGATCCTGAAACAAAATATATTCTAGTCGATAAGGCAACTAATTTAGTGGAACTGCTTGCAGTTACAGAACTCGAAGACATCCCCATTGGTTCTGGCGGTTTCGATGCACGCATCAGCACAGGGAGATGGATAACTTCTAGTTTATCAGATTGTGGATTTGAAGTCGCAAAATTCACACGTGCATGGGCAAAAAAGTACAATTTAACGGTTTTGAGCGACGACACTAGCCCAAAAAGTGTTTCAATTAATATTGGTGGAAATGAGATTGAAGGAGTATTCCAACTAATGTATCGCCTAGACGGACCTCCAGAGCGAGCAATGCTCAAATTTCGTTTCTTTACAATTGATGGGCTTGAGAAAGAACCGAGTATTTCCTTTCAGTCATATGAAATTCCTGATTTGAGTTCAAATTTGCGGGAGGCCATGAAATGTTCAATCGATTAGTTGCCCTATTTTCGGCATTTTCTGTTGTTACGCTTCAATCGACGACTGGCTATACTCAAGGGGACCTTGCTCAAGATTCCCCTGGCTCAAAGCAGATCAAAATTTCTTATTGCGTCGCAGACAAATCAAAACCGCCACCGATGGGTACGCGAAACGTATTAAGCGCTGTTGGACGCCTCTCTCATAGTGGATACCTCAAGAAGGGTGTGAAATTCGAAGCCGAGTTTACAGACAACCCAGCTTGCCTGCAAAAATCTGGAAACGGTTGCTTTGGTGAAAGTGGGGCTGTTTTTTGCAATTTAGACAGTTTGGCTGACTTGCTTGAACGCACAGCTTGGATCGCTGCCAGTGGCTCAATCAATGCGATGCGGGGTATAACAAAGAATGAAGGTGGCCTAGCATTCGAAGATAAGATTGGTTGGGAAAATGCTAGCGTGTTTTCGGAAATTCGTGGGAACGCAAAAAATCGAGACGATTTTGCCGCCCAATTGATAGGTGTAGTTGAAGAGAGAGACATTAACGCCGTTGATGTAGTAGAAGCCGGAGAAATAGTTCAAGCGCTTCTCCAATACGATGCAGATCTTCAGTCAAATATAAATGATTTTCATTCTGGCATCATCATGGCATATCCAGTATACGAAGCTGCTTCGAATTATATCGTGTCTTTCATTTTTGGACACGAATTAGCTCATGCCTATGAGGGCTGTATCTTCTCACAACCAAGTATTATCGAAACCTCCGATCGTTTTACACAAATCTTGGACACACAGCGCAGCGGGAAGTTTTTTGGAAAGAATAATTTGTCGCTCGATGAGGCATTGGCTGAGCGTTGCGCGTTACGAGGAGTCCAACATATGGACACAGAAATGGTCGCATACAAAAATTCTAAGCCCGATGCGAGCGTCGAAAAGATAATGCTCACTTTTGGCAGAAGGATTGCGATCGATGGTGCGGGTATTATTTTAACGACGAATTTGGGTAGCGATTGGTCACAGGCCACCGATTGGCAATCACCTGGTGAAGATGGACTACCCACCACGTCATATAATGTAAAAATTGAGCCGGGTTATTTATACTATCCACTCCGCATGGCAATGCTGGCTGAACTTTTGCAGCAACTGGAACACAGCGACCAGAAATTTATCAAAATATGTGATAACACGGCTAAACTTTTTGTAATGGGGCTTAACGTTGCAATAGCGCATCGGGAGGATGGCAAGTACTCCGAAGGGAAATTTGATCATAGCGGGCTTGCCGCCACATTCGGATCGCTTGTAGGTCCTGGCGTGATTGATGGTTGGGAAAACGGAAATTGGGACTCAGCTATCAGCTTTGCTTGCGAATCTAAAAGTAAAAAATAGAGCCACAATACTTCGGAAATATCTACTGAAAGAAGTGAATTCGTTACTCAACCTCTTTGGTTGTATCCGCTAGCTGATATTCACGTTTAGAACAGTATTTGGCTATCCGGGAGGACTTTTGTGGCATCGTCTTTTCCTCTCAGGTGGGAGATGAATCAACTTGAGAAAATCCTTTGAATATCAGATTTAACATGATTTCTTGTAAAAGTCATGATTTGCTGCAAAATTATCTTGTCTTTTTACAATGAGATTAAGCCAATCAAAAATTCAACCAACCTAGATTCTGGTTTTGTCTAACATCGTTAATATTCTATACTATTCGCATACAAACCTCCAAGTCCGCCTATGTGAGCTTTGTCTATAGGGTAGCTATCGCGGCCTTTTTTCTTGCTTCAACGTTCCTATCTACTGAACCGTGTCCTTTTGGTGCAGGGCCGCTAACCACAAGACATCTGTGCCTGGTGGTAAGTGCAGCTCAACATCGCGCTTTTTCAACATGATGCTTTGATTGAGTATCATGCCTTGTGTGGCCAGCTCAACAAAGCCGGTATCGTCTTCCTGTTGTCAGGTGAGAAGTTGCCGCTTACGATAGCTGAAATAGGCTTGGTCGATGCCTTTCTGTTTTGCAAATTCGGTTTGAGTTAGCCCACTGGCTTTTTTCTGGTCAAACAGCGCCAGCCACTGCTCGGTTGTTCTGCGGATCATGTTAAGCCTCTGCCTAGTTTTAGATTCAGATAGGGTAAGAAGATTTAGCTAAGCTTGGTAAGTGTGGTTGCGTTACGCTTACGGTTAAGGCACTGCTATAAGAGTAGAATTTTGATTCAAGTGGTAAGTTTGCTGCAACGAGTGGTCCGATGGATTTGTAATGACTGGTAAGTTAGCTCTGCAATTGGGTCGTAAATTAAATGCTATTGATCACTCAAAGTTATTTAACTGCAAAGTCTCTGCTCACATTTTTCGCAGTACCATCCGTTTTGAAATCTAAATGCTGTTGATGTAGGAAGGTGGCTCACTAGCTTGTGAAACATTTTTTCAGCTCTACATTTCTGGATTGGTGGCGGTGTCCAATCTGATAAATCCATATTTCACTTGTTATTCTTCAAATAGAGACTCAGCCCCAATCAACGGGATAAGTCTTAACAAAACATCTTCCATCACACCGTTTTCAGCGGTAGTAATCATCTTCGCGCTACGGTCTTTCCAAGAGAGCGTTTGAATCAAACTTGAGGTAACAACACTAGGCTTTTCAAGGTTTTTTACTGGTACTTCGGTAGCTTGACCGCGAATACTGGTACTAATCGGACAGCAGATAAGTAGCCCTGTTTGCTGATTGTATTCTTTACTTGAAAGGACAAGAACTGGACGGTACTTGCCGATCTCTTTGCCTTTCACTGGCTCAAAATCTAACCAGATAATGTCATTGCGTTTAGGAATGAACTGCGCCACTACTCGCCTAACTCCGCAACAGAGACAACAGCCAATTCATCAGCATGTGCCGTATGAGCATCTAAGCCGTTTAGAAGTTCTTTTTCGCTAAACGGGAAGCGTTTCTTTTGACGCTTAATAGGTTCAATAGTGATCTTCTTACCATCCGCTTTAACCTCAATCTCAGCCCCTTCAACCAAGCCAAATTGACGAATTAACGCAGCAGGAATGATGTTGCCAAGACTGTTGCCAATTTTTCGTACTTGAGTCCGCATATCTCAACCTCACAAGTGGGTACATTGTTATAACCAAATTGATTGTATACCTTTTAACCTCGGTGCCAACATTGTTATAACTAAAAAGCTAACTCAGCTGCCTTAGATATTGAGCTAATACGCTCCTCATTTTAATTCTAAAAAGTTTTTAACTTTAAAGTCATAGCTTCAAACGTTATTGTCTACCGACAGAAAAATAAAGATTTATGCTAATTACTACTACTACGCCAGAATCGAACTACAAACCGAGTATTAAAGTATCATACTCTTTTTGTAGCTAATCTCTGGACAAAAAAAATTTAGAATTGCTGCCTAAAGTATTCAGTTATCAACCCCAAGTTATGCATGATCGTTCGATCACGGGCTTACTCATGAGCGTCAGGTGCAAGGATGCCGATTAACAGAAAACAACTAAGTATGATTCTTTATTACTTAGTATGAATCTTTATCCTACTCACACATTTATACTGTTTAGTAGTGACGATTTAAATACCACCTAGCCGCAACAGGCGCATAAAAAAACGGATACAATAGTGCATATAGAACGGAATAACCTTTAGTCTTGGCATGAATGTTATAAAAAAAGTACCCAATGCAACCCCAAATATTGATCGTAATTAACACAGAGATCAAATAGCAAAAACGCTCTTGATCGGGTTCTAACAGTGCCAATTTTATTAAGGGGCTCATCATGGCAAGTACCACAACCCCACCCAACAGTTGGCAACTATAAATTTGTAGTGTTTTCATGTTGTTTCTCTTTTTTTAAATACCAACTACGCCAACCTAACCTTCGGTACCCATACCGCATAATCCATAAATAGTGTCATATTTACTCTCCAGGCGCGATTACCAATCATCTGAGCCAAAACTACTGAAAGAGTCATCCAGTCCACTACTATATGAGTCGCTCATGCTAAAATCTGATATACCACCGTCGAACATATCTATTGCTGAATCACAGCCTATACCGCCTATTGAATCAATACCGTAGGCGTTACCTTCAACATCAACGCCGCACATACCACCAATCATAATGTTCCCATTTGCCGGATTTAGCACGGCATCATCAGTAGCAAAATCAGTTACAGACTCAAACTCTGCAGTGCCTTCATCAAAAAGCCCGCTAAACCAGCTGAACAATCCCAATTTCATTCTCCTAAACAAATTAAAGTGCAATATCCTTACACCAGCTTTTCAACGGGTTGTCGATAATGACAGCACAAATGCTTATCCGAACTTAATTATTTTCGATTGAATAGCAAGTTATTTTTAATTGGGGTTGTATATGTATGGAATTCAGATAAGTGGCCGCTAAGCAATTTTGATTAAGTGAACTACTCGGCACTAAAGTACCGAGCTTCTGATTACGCAGCAGGTGCAACCATCTTTTGTTGACGCTTCGACGCCTGATGCACAGCACCTTTAGTTTTATACATGGCTCCACGCCTGATATCTGAGGCTGGCTTTAAGGCGCCTTTGTCAGATAACTCCGTTCCAGAGTGTAGTACTAAATTAATTGCTGTTGATCTTTACCCGCACCAAGGGTGCAATACACTAAGCACTGCTCTGAAATTCAAAAATTTTTTGTTCTTGGATACTGAATTTTTATAAAAATAACTTAATTAGCTTAACCCCTAAACGGTTCCTTAATTCTTCATCAAAAGGCAACACGGTACCTTCTCGGACCAATTCTATTGAATTGCCTAGTAGTATCCTTGAGAGTCGGTTGCTTGGGTCTAACTTAGGGTCCTTTATCATTTGTTGACATAGTTTTTGCTCTAACAGCAAATATTTTGCTTCGCTGTATAAGGCCCAACAGTCATAACTGACATCTGGTAATAATAAGAACCTATCATGTTGTAGCATCGCTTCGGTGCAGATAATTCCGCCAGCATCAAGTGTCAACCTCACCATACTTCCTTACTCTGTTTTAGGTTATTAAGTACAGTGTAACTCTGTCTGCGACCTATTATGTCGCACATAATGATTATGCTTCCAGCAGGCCACAGTTTGAAAAATATCAACATCATTGCCCGCTGCCAATTCGAACCCAGCGAGTTCAACGCATTGCAAATGAAGCCGGAAGACGAATGTGCTGGTGTAGGTTATTTTATGACACCTAAAAACTGCATCGACGCACTAACCAGACTTAGCTTAGCCGTAGAGTTTGGATTCGAGGATGACAGGCTAAATGACAGCCATAATATGTAAGATTCTAAAAATTGCTAAATTTAAACTACTGGGATAGAGTTTTGTAATATCAAATTATAATCTGAGTAAAAGAGCGTGGTTTATGAGTAAATTAGATGACTTTGAGATCCAATACCGTGACACGATGCTCTCAGACATTAATAATGATATTAAAAAGCTAGGTGACTATTTTAATATTAAATTACCTTTGCTGGCTGTACCTGATTATTCCAAATCTAATATTGAATGCTCAGGTCAGCCACCGGTTTTTAACAGTATATGGGTCAACTCCGAATTAGCTCGCCAAAAAGACAAAGTCTTGAAAACACTTACAATTCATCTGCTGGCAATTGCCTCTGAAATCAAATTGGGTGACTCTCGCCTTCGAGGAAACTTTGATGATGTTGCCGAACAAATAGCGATGTCGACTCTAGATAGATCACAATTTTGGACTTTTAATCCAGAAGAAGTAGATATGGATGTAAAGTGTAACTCTTTATACATAAGCTGGAGCGATATTATTATGCATTTTTCTGATAGCTTTAAAGAAAAATTTAATTTTCATAAGGATAGCCAACAATGACAATAAGCGTAAGAGTTTTTGACACAATTCTCGACGAAAGAAAACTAAAAGACACTGTATCTCGAAACTCAGCTGATTTCTGGAAACCCTTTTGTAAATCTGCGGGCTGGACATTTTCGCATGAACGCATACATTCCTTTGCCGACCTTAAATATTTAATGTCTAGAAAAATCAAAGAAGATGTAATTATATTTTCTGGCCATGGAATGGAAGACGGTTTTTATCTATCAAATGGCGATATGCTAAATCAGGAAGCAATTGAAAGCATACTGGGTGAAATACCATCCAAAAATCATGGGAAAATTATCATATTTTCAAGCTGCTATATGGGAAAATCAGCTGGTCTCTGCCAGTCTTTAAAAGACTATTTTGGTGCTAGGACACTTTTCGCCTATCAACATTTAATGGCTGACAGGTTTTGCTTTTTATTCGAATCAATCTTATTGAGTTCAATTGAGCAAGCATGGAGTAAGAAAGAAGCGTTTAGTTTAAAAGACTTCGAAGACTTTAAAACTAATACTAGTTTTATGAAAAATATGAACGAAGAAAAAGTGAAAAAGCACCCTATGTTGATGTTTTAATATACTCAACGAGCAGCAGTTTAATCCTCCACCCTTTACAATCGCTTTGTGCCTTTATCACTGCTTATTGGCATAAAAATGATAGTAAAGGGTGGCGCGGTGTTGACACAATATAACTTTAGATATGAAAAACAGCATGGTAAAACTGCCAAAGCTCGATTCAACCCCACATTGCCAACTTGAGGTTTGTAAACATCCAGATCATGAGCAAAGTAAACACGTTCGTTTAAGTGCTTGCGACAATGAAGGTAATTATTGCAGCTTAAAACGGCTCTAATTTCTCCAGGCCACACTAGCGCGAGCGATAATGCTGTCATTACCCCTTCACAAAATAGAATGGAATAAAACTGTAGCCCTGAGATAGGGGTAATTCTGACAAAGCTACCTTTTGTAGCTCCGGCAAAAGCGACATGAGTTCGTTTATTGTTACTTGCTAAATTGGGATCGATCGCTTGAAAACCGACTGTTTTGCCACTTAATGCCTCGATGGGTACCCAAAGTTTTTTGGAATGACACCGCATGTTAATTCTGCGCAATAAGGTGCTCGTTGCCAAACCACAAAGCCTTTGTTGCAAGTAAGGGTGGCTCGTAGCTACTGGCTTGGCGCTGGCAAATAGGTTGTCTAAAACCATAAAATACTTTGCACGCTGTTTTTCATAAGCCTGCTCGGAGGGAGACAACCGTTTTGCATGTGCCATGGCATTAAATACTGGCTTAGCGTGCTCTGTATTAGAAGATAACCATAGTTTTGGCTGTTGCCTTAACCATCTCAATCCATTGAAATCAGAGGATAAACCACCGTCTTTAAAAGAATAAAATCGAAAAAACGGCCAAGGTTGCCCATCTGAAGTTTGGTTATAGTAAAAGCGAACCGAACAGCAGCCTTTGTAACGTTTCGCTAATACCGGCACCTCATTTCCTTTTAAAAAAACGGAATGATCTGGTAAGCACGGTAGTAAAGCGCCAGCATCGATACCTGTTGTAGCAGCAGCGTTTGCAATAGCCTCTTTTGCATGAGTTAGAATGCTTAACATATCTACTTTGTGCCGAAGCGTATTCTGCTGCATAACCTACACCTTCCAATAACAGTGGAAGGTAGTTTAATGACTTAGACTATTGGATTATGTGCTGACAAACTTGTGAATAGCGGCTCTTTCACGTTGTTGTGTAGCTCTAGACAAGAAATGTTTCAGTTAACTTACAGTCGAAATATCTAGCAGCATTCGTGCGATATAGTGACATATCCAATATCCGACGAATTTACGGCAAAATGCGTAAAATTGTCGGAAAACCACTTAACCCGACAATTTTATGGCAAAACGAGTAAAATTGTCGGAAATTTACTAGCAAATGAGTTGTACATGAAACGCTATGCTTAGAATTGCTTCGTAATACACGCAGCACCTTTCCTATTGAATTGTGTGACCGTTTGGATAACGCTCACTAGCTTCCGGTGCAGCACATTGAGCAACTGGCTTAACTAAGGAAGGTTAGCTGAACCGTTCTTGATATGAATGCAATCTGAGTTATTCACACGTCGGATACTGTCGTTGTGAAGCTTTTTTCTTGAACTTAACACACTCCCGCGAGGCAAGCTGTGGGGAAAAACCTCTAGCAGAAGCTCAGGCAAATATTTCATAACTTAAGACGGTGTTCTGGAGGGAAATGACATTTTGGGTTGATGGTTATTGGCAATCCCATTGCCGATACCATCAGCGAGTATATTCAATAGCATGGTCAATTTTACCGACTCATGTCCGCGACCTCGCTATGCTCTGAACACGGCATCTCTCGAAAATTTCAATAACATTTGAACCTCCAATGCAGTTGATTTGTGCGTTATTTCTTTAATCCGTTTCCTTTGAAAAACTCTTCCAAATTATCAAATTCAGAGATGTCTTTCATTGGTTGACGATATTCATCTAAGCCTTTACTGATGAAACGCTTGATAAGCAATTCAGGCTCTATACCGTGAAGCCCTGCGGCATGTTCAATAAGGTCAGGTTGCGTTTCGTAATCCTTGAAGGTAACGGTGCAGCTCTTAGGCATAGTGTCATCCCAACGTAAGCATTTAATTAAGCTACCACAAGAGTTGGGCCTTCGCTGTAAACCTAGCCCATGACTGAGACTAGGTTGAGTCAGTTAGCCAGACTTACACTGTTTGTAGCAAACAAGAACCAGACCAACTGTTAATATCATTGCCGGTATTAACCATAGAGCTTCCATTTAATTCTCCCGTATCAGATTTTGAGAAAGGACCGTCGGTTGCCACTAGACTGAGAGGTTTTTGTTAAATCACGATGGTTTTCGCTCTGCTATGCGCCTTCAGTCGCTTACTAACCAAGTTGTAAAAAGTAGCGTTGACTTCGCCATAAATTAATCTTGAGTATTGTTACATAAGAATAGCAGTGATTGTTCTGATTAGGGGGCAAAAACCGTATGTCTAATGAAACTGTTTTCTGATTTCCACATAGAGGTTAAGTGTTATATAAATATTTAGTTTTGAGTGGTTGATTGAGGATTAGTATCAATTTTCTTACTAAGCAACATAACGGGGTAGGAATATTGTATTCTTAGCCAGGTGGAAAACCACCTGGCCAGAGTATCAATTAAAAAGCGTAGCTAACCGCAATCTTATACATTGCGATATCGCTATCTTGCTCATACGACACAACACCATGGAAATGGTCTGTAAACTTCAAGCGACCTTCAACACCAACGAATGTAGCAGAATCATAATCGCCGCCAAAATCTGAATGTTCTGCGTATACGCCACCTTCAAATTTACCAAAACTATGCTTTAAGCCGACCTTAACTAAATAGCCATCTGCCGTATCTGATAGTGAAAATCGTTGATTACTTATTACTGCATTGTAAGTATCTTTTTGACGGGCATATCCAACCTGACCATATAAATCCGTTGCTGGCGCTATACCATACCGATAACCCACAGACACTTTAAGTAAATTAACGTCCCAATCATAAATCTCAACAGAATCTGCACCTGAGTCTTCGACTTTTGCTAATTGTCCCGTTACGAAAACATTATCTGTTATAAGCTTTGATGCTGCTAATGAGAAGCCATTAAAAGTACTGTCAGAATCATCAACTTTTACACCTGCAAAACCAACATCAACAAAATCATATGTGTTATTGACGTTTGCATTTGCTGCACCGCACACACTAGCTAATACAACAACTAACAATGTTTTTTTCATCTTTTTATTTCCCTTAAAATTACCAAGCACCATGCTCGGCTGTGAATAAATTGTTCACATGCTAAATCCAACGCTACAAATCTAGTAGCGATAACATTGTACCTTTTTCAGCAAACTAAAAGTATAGGTAAGTTAATAATTTATAAGTGTTATTCAAATAATATATGGTTTTTTTTAATTGCTTTAAGATGAGAATGTGAAAATTGTAAGGATTTAATCATCACTTACGCTCAGAGGGTTAATACGCTTAATATCTTTGAACGATGTATCTAAGGCACAGCTGCACAAAAATAATTTAATGTAAACTCACTGAAATGAGTTAGTGTCGAAAGCATGTTGCTGGTATGCAGAGGAAGAGTGATTCCTTTTTCTTCCCCTGCCATTCCTTAAAGGTTTTTACTGATTTTTTAAATAATACAGACTACTCTTTTCGGGTAATCAAACTAGCCAAATGCGTTATCGCTTTCTCGCATGGATACCATGTAATCAAGGGTATCTGCAGCTAACAAATACCCTACCCTGTATTAAATTAGCTGTCCTCAGTTACGTTTTGTGAGTAGATTGTCAATCTCAATACATGTTTCGAGTAGATTACAAACAATCTGACATATGTCGTTGAAGTAATAGTCATCATCCAGCGCTAGAAAACTGGCTAACACTAACTGCTCTTCCTCAGTCTCTGGCAAAACAATAACGTTTTTAAACTCGCCCTTAATCAAAGGCGCTAAAGCCTTATGATGCTGATTATATGTCATCAGAAACCCTAGAAAACGCGTTCCACCGCTGGGCGATGTCCAACAACCTGGCTGCATGCTGTAAGCCGTTAATTGGCCAAACGGTAAAGGCAACTCCAGCATAATGCCAGTATCTGGATGTGGCGTAACAGGGCTGAAATATAAATCTTCGTTTGCCACCATCAGCAACGAAAACACTTTGGGGCTGATGCCATTTATCGGATCTTCGCAGGGATCATCGCCACCAATCACCCCCGTCCTTGCACCCTTATGTTCCAGGTACAAGTGCTTACTGAAATTCTCCATTTCAAGAGAATGACAAAAGTCGGTTAAATCAAAAATCTCTCGGTCGTCAGGTTGCATAATTGGAATGTTCATTTTGTCCTCCACATGTCGATTGAACCTTACCAGCAAAACACAGATTAATTTTGACGCCACAAAACGGCACAACACTCAAAAATGCATGAATTGGCTAATCCCTCTTGGAACCAACTGCCACAAACGACGCAGAGGCTTTATCAAAAGCGTATATTAGTTAGGTACTTCACGTTAGCGATGTGTGAAGGCTTTCGGGTAGTAGGTGAACATTTTAGCCACCAGTTTTACATAAAGTTAGGCGAACAATTCAGATAGCGAAAGAATCGCGATGGATTTTTGGTCAATGCTAAAGTTCTTTTTGCTAAACATTGCGATTGTTGGATATATCGCCTATAAACCGGATATGGCGCCTATCAAATAGCGTCATCGCTGAGTTAGAATACCTTTAAGGTTATTAATTTCTATGGTGCAGTGATGGATTTAGTGACACTTCTATTATCAATTGGCACAGCCTTTTTGGTGTTATCAGGTATTCTGTGGTATCGAGCTTACCGCATTGTCAAACAGCAAATTAAGTAACACCAAGCCCCTTCAACATTTAACAATCTAGTTTTATATTTTTAATTTGTAAAAAATCGTTACAAGGATTTAAATTGACACCATTCAAGATAGGTACTGCACCAGATCAGGGTATTGAGCAACCAAAGGCGTGGGCAGAGGCGTTTTTTACTTCAATAGAGCAGCTTGCTGACTTTGTTGACCTTCCACCTCAGTCTCTTAAAAGGTCAGAGCGCGTTAAACAATCAAAAGTGCAAACAAGGTTAATCGAGATCCATTTATTATTGCGCCGAGTACGCCCTTGGTTTAATTCGGATCAAGCTACCTGGGCGTGGTATATCGCTGAGCCGCTTGTAGCTTTTGAGCAATTAACGCCTTCAGAAGTTATTAAAAAATTTCATGGCTCAGGTATTCAGGCGTTGAATGATTGGATAACAGAGCGAGAATTGGGCGGTTTTAATTAGTTGCATTTTGCTAAACGAAGATATTTTAATATTCAGCTTCCGATATCTCATCTCCATTTTTTTGATCTAACACGGTTAGCTCAGCTAGTACATTCAGTCTATTCGATGCTAAAAAACAGTTCTCATCTTCCATAAGATCGGCATAGGCCACCTTCCTGCGATTACCGGTGCGGATGAATGGCGTTTAATTAGATGCTGTTGACCTTTGAGTCTAAATTAAACGTCATAGCAACAAAGTATAATGGTTTCGCCAAAAATCAAAAATACCAACGAGAAGGACGGGTAACCAAGGTTATTCGGCATCTAAAACGAATTTGTTATTTTTTGTTATCACCGACTTGG
Source organism: Rheinheimera sp. UJ51 (assembly GCF_020819615.1). Classification (NCBI taxonomy): domain Bacteria; kingdom Pseudomonadati; phylum Pseudomonadota; class Gammaproteobacteria; order Chromatiales; family Chromatiaceae; genus Rheinheimera; species Rheinheimera sp. UJ51. The sequence goes on along the minus strand of NZ_JAJHOG010000017.1, from coordinate 42,044 downwards.
CAATACTGAGATTAACAACAAAAATCTCGTGATCCAGTAATATAATTTTTTTAAGGGCTAAAACATGCTGTGGTATATATTACCGATGTACCAGTAACATAATTTTGAGGGGTAAGCGATAGCACAAAATTAGTGTTTTTTTTTGATGTTTTCATACTGATTTCTTATGCTTTAAATGCTTGAGATTTTCATTTTAACCCCTGAATTTGGTCATTTTTAGTACCTTTCTCGAACCTTAAGGCTAAAGTTATCTATCTATATGGCTAGATTTCCTGTTTTTCTATTTTTAGTGTTTTTTTAAATGTAACCCAACACGCCAATTGTAGAGAATCACTACACTTAGCGCACTAAATCAGTACACCTAGCGTACCAAAACGGTTCCCTTAGAGGACCAAAATGGTTCCCTTGGAGGACCAAAATGGTTCCCTTAGAGGACCAAAATGGTTCCCTTGGAGGACCAAAAAGGTTCCCTTGGAGGACCAAAACGGTTCCCTTGGAGGACCAAAACGGTTCCCTTGGAGGACCAAAACGGTTCCCTTGGAGGACCAAAACGGTTCCCTTGGAGGACCAAAACGGTTCCCTTGGAGGACCAAAACGGTTCCCTTAGAGGACCAAAACGGTTCCCTTATAGGACCAAATCAGTACACCTAGCGTACTAAATCACTACAGTTTGTGTAGTAAATTACTACATTTGACGTTTCCACTTCTGGGTTCTTAGATTACATATCTTTGCGGGCTGGGAAAATTGATCCATTTTCCATGATAACAGCTTATCAATGCGATTGATGAGATGATCCGATACGTCTTAGCACCCTTGCTTCCCATACCTGCATGACAGTGATTATCGCAAACATCATTTGAACTACTCGGCACTGGAGTACCGATATTGCGCCAGTCAGTTGTTCAAAACTCATCTGAAATTATCATATCGACAAAATGACAAACAGACCAAAAAATTAGTAAACATAAAACTTTCGTTTTTTTTCTCAGCTTATGCATCAGATACAAACCTCACCATTAGCCTATCACTGAGCGTGACTGAAGCGCTCAAACTATACAAACACTTGGACTTCCCAGATTTTGTATTCGTCATAGCTTAGAAGGAAAACTGTGTGCTAAGAAAACATTTCAATGCCTTTCTCTCGAATAAACTTATCATCTATTGCAGTGTGATAGGAACGATCTTACTTGGTCTTTTAGAGCATTACATCACTGGCAGCACTTCAGACCTCATTAAAGAGGCCTCTATGGGAAAGACAGCACAATGGTTTTTTTTGATTAATCTTTTGAGCTATTTACTCTTTGCTTGGGCGTCATCACAGTTAATCGCTAGAACAATTGACCTGGCTTTTTTGAGTATAAGAACGGTATTACTCTCGTTTGCTAAAGCATTCATTTGCACGGCATGGTGGTGTTATGTTGGGATATGGCTTTTAAAACAATTTATACAATATAGCTCAATTGAATTAACCGGTTTTTCGGTTTTGTCACTCTCCATCTTTGGACAGATCGGCACTGCTTTGATTGTCTGCCTATTGGTGTGTTATTGCTACAGCATGTTTATCAGTATTTATATTGGTTCGATATTACGCACTGCCTTGCGCGGAGTCTCAGAGAGAAATCGGCGTTGGTTTGCTAGGTATCACGTGCCTGTATCATGTGTATGGGTCGTATTTAACATGCCGTTGCTGTGGCTGATACTTGCAGGAGCATTTTTCTTAAAATTGTCCGGTCTGCTCTTACTATCTGTAGGGGTATCCTTTATCTACCTCATCACAGAGCCTCTAGCAATGCTTGCTGTATTGTTTAGCTTTTATATTGCGCTTGTTGTGTATTTAGATGAACAAAAAAATCCAAATTGGGCGAATTTAACCAAAAGGCTTGCACAGTAAAGCACTTTAATTGTTGATCATTTTTATTCGAGGCACTCATGAGCAAGGCAACTTTTTTCTACCTATTTTTTCAAACGCTAGCAATGACCATGTTAATTGCCATATTAGGAGGGATCGCGAGTGGTGAAACATTAAAAGATTATGAGCGCTTTAGCTACGCTGTAGGGGCTCTTGGCCTAGCAATGTTCTTTTCAAATCAGTTGTGTCAGCATTTTCCCAATCGTATTAATCGCACTAATCAGGTGTTACTTACGCTATGTTTTTACCCTTTGATGTTGTTAGCTATTAATACAGCTGTTGAGCACAGCCCTAAACTAATTACAGAAGCGAATCGTCCTATTGCAATGCAACGGGGTGTAAAAAGATTGTCTGGACCAACAGCAGCAGACCTTAATTTTGTTAGCCAATTATCTTCAACAATTAAGCGTTTCCCTATACCCGATAAAAACATTAGTGAATTGTACCTTGATAGTATTAAAGGCATATCACAGCTGATCCAGCACAAAGATAATTGGTCACTGGGGTTTACTGAAGAACAGTTAAAAAAACCGATATGGGGGCTTTTTCATCAAAACAGAAATTACCATGTGTATGAAGATGATTTGGCCTACGCTTATTATCTAAATGTCCTTACCAGCCCCATTTTACCAATGACGTCTAAACTCTTCACACAAATAGGTCATTTAGCTCGAGTTGACAAGAGTATGCTTCTAGACAACGAGCCTATAGTTAATCTTTTGATAATGTCCCGCCTAGGATTAATCGACTCGGCAAAGGCAGACATGTCAGTACTAAATGATTCCAATCGAGCTAAGCGGCAGGAATATAGCACTAATAAACGCGTGCTATTGCAATTTGAAAAAAACATGAAGGCACAATCAAAGGTTGAAATGTTTGATGTCATCGACTACCAGCAGGGCTGGACAGTGCTTGATTCTGTTAAGCGTAGCTTTACCTTGCATATCTTAACCCAAGCCGGTTTAAACACTAAAAACTTACCCGAAAATATTATTTTCCCTTTTCGCCATAAAGACCAACCTTATCATGCCGATGCTGAATTTATAAAATTAACACGCTGGTATGCGCCCTTTCTGTTTGATAAGAAAAACCGATTAATTATCCCGTTACAAGATTTGGAAAGTGCGTCGCAAATTAAGCGCTATGAAGCTATGTTGTCCAAAAAACTTCCCGATAATTATAAAAATAACTTTTACCATTTTTACTATAAAACAGCTATCGAGCTAAGTAATACACCGACAACATGGCAATTACCCATCGCTATGCCGCTTTATGGTCACTTCGTGCGAATTGGTAAGGTATTAGAATGGGTACTAATAATCACTTTAGTACTATTAGTCTTTAAGATCATCTGTATTTCACTACAAGTAAAATATGGTTTTTTTAAAGCATCCGCTACCGTTGTCGCCGCGTTCCTGATCTTCCTTACGCCATTGTTGCATTGGATTATGCAACCAGTGCTGTTATTTTCTTTTTAGTAATTTTTCCTTAAATTACCTTACTAGAAATTAACACTGAATAGACAGTAAAAGGCATTAGTATAACTTTAACAAAATGGTGCTACTGCATGCCTTTTTTAAATTTATTTTTCGACCAGTATCAGACAGTTGATTATATGTTGATGCTGTAGTGCAGTGTCGGACGCATGATTGCTTATTTTAGTTTTCGGGCAGCGTCGGACATCTGAGATTTTATTTCGAGTTAGCAACGCCAAAAGGTACATGCACCATAGGTATATTTCCTGACTCTGATTTTAAATGACTGAGTTGATCATCAAAAAATATGTGAGGTTTCAACCGATTTAAAATCCGATCTTTTGCCATACCGCCAAGAAAAAACACCTTATTTGCACTTACTCCCCAATTATCAAGCGTTGTTATGACGCGTTCATGTGAAGGTGCATTTCTTGCGGTAACTATTGCTGTTGTTAAGATACGCTTATAGCCTCGATCTTTTTCTAACTTGTCATTTTCAAGTGTCTGTAAATTTGAGAGTTTCTTAAAAAGATCTGCTAAAGGGCCAGGGTTATGTGGTTTAGCGACATGTTCTGTTTCATAGTCATGAAAACTTGGTAAATCTTTTTGCTTGAATACACTTTCAGCTTCATCATCCGCAATCACACCGTCAAAATCAAATGCAATTCGTAACTCGTTATCATCTTCATCGTCAACTTTTTTACTCGGCAATACTACACCTGCAGGGTATCCTGCATCTATAGCATTTTGTACATCGTTCTCGTTTGCGGAGAGAAACAATGAGGCATTAAATGCTGGAATATATTCGTATGGCGAGCTGCCTTCCATAAATGCCGCTCTAGATATATCTAAACCATAATGCATAATTGATCTAAAAACTCGCCGACCAGTCGCAGCTGAATTACGCGACAGTAAAACAACTTCAACAGGCTTTACATCAGGAAATTGATGATTAATTTGTAAAAACCTTTTTATAAATGGAAATGCAACACCTTTTTCAAGAACCTTATCTAAATTCAACTCTTGAAATTTTTTATATTCGAGTGGGCCTGATTTTTCAAATACATCATTTGACTCGCTGAGATCAAAAAGTGCACTAGACGACACAGCGATAACTAGTTTATCTTCTATTGGATAAGGCATTACCAACTCTCACAAATTATACGATACACTATTAATATCAATATATTAATATCATTATCATTAAGATCCTAATGAAATTTGACTCTAATTTCCTATCACTAACATGAAAATAGAAAGTAATTTAATGTAACAAAATTATGGTCAAAAACAATTTGGCCACTGATTTATATGAATGCTAATATTTACTCTCTGACCACTGAGGTATCCAAAGTATCTGATAGTAGCTTTTTATTCGGCAGGTAGTTATGTAAGGAATTGTAATAACTTAAAAGGTGTTAAAAAGTGTTGGTACATATCAAAAATGTTTAAACCTAATTTTTCAAACTGTAGTATGAATATCCACTCTGAACCTAAACAAAATTTCTAACTTTCGGCTAAAAGTCGCAATATAAATTATCCTTTTTAAAATACACAAAAAGCCACTCATATTGAGATGGCTTTTACTCGGTAACTACTCACCAATCCTCATGGTATTTACTCTTGGCAAGCAATAGGCACGTTGTTTAAATCTGACGTTGTCACGCGCATCAATAACCGACACTCGTCAGTATCAATATTACAAATTTGACCGTAGACATCACGATTCAAGAGTGTCGATTTATCCATAATGAAATGACTTTGTGAAAAATCACCTATCCAGGTTAACGAATTTGCCCCCTGATTCAAATTCGCTACGGCACCTTTTTCGGCGGCATATAATTTAATGACTTCACGGTCATTTATTCTCGAAAACGCTTCTAACGCTAAACTGACTTGATCACACAGCTTTTTGCCTTGGCGTAAGTTGGTTACGGCCCACTGTTGACGACATGCACTGATCAAATTTAAAGTATATGTCGCGCTGTTTAACTCGCCTTTTTGCAATTTTTCAGCATTTTCATAAAGCTTAACGCCATCTAAAATACCGCCACCACAGCCTAAAGACTCACATCGACTGTTTTCAGACCAACGATGTTCACCGGAAATAGCCACTAAGGTACTCCACTGCTCTGGAGTAAAATCAAAATCTTTTTTAACCAATGCCAGTAAACCTGCCACGATTGGGCTTGAGAAACTCGTGCCGTTCCAAGATGAAACTTGCTCATTTCTTATTAAGCTACTAACGGAACTTCCCTGAGCCATTATGTCCAGAGTGGGACCATAATTACTAAATGAAGACAAATCTGTCGGGGTATAGTCACTCGATGCAGCAGCACCGACAGAAATAACGCCGTCACAATTTGCGGGAGCGACCATGGCCACGTCTTTACTCTCATTACCTGCTGCAGCCACTAACACAAACCCTTTTGCGATGGCTTTATTAATAGCATTTTGTAAATAACGAGGACATTCTGAAACCATGCCTCCTAAGCTCATATTAATAATGCCCGGCTCACCCTCAAACTCAGGTAATTCAGGTGATTGTGATTTAAGGTATTCCCCATTGCCCGAAAACCAATCAAGCGAAGCAGCAACGTCACTTAAAAAACCATTTCGACAATTAAGTACTCTAACTGGATGAATTGTTACATCGCCAACCATACCGGTTATTGCGTTAGCATTACTGATCCCTGCGCCAATAACACCTGCAACACCCAAACCATGGCTGCTTTCACAACTCTCGTTAAAATCTTGCTCCAAAAAGCCCGACTTACGCTCGTTGTCAAAAGACACGACAACAAAATTCACGCCATCGGCATAATTGATATCCTGATGTGAACGAAACCCACCATCAAGCACATAAACATCGACATTCTTTTCTGGCGCTTGTAACTTGCCCCACAGCGATAAGACCGAAGATGATATCGGGTTAGCCGCAGAGTTGTCGTTAAAATAGCCTTGCTTATAAAACTCAGGATCATTCGGTGTAACGCTATGCCATGCCGTCTCGCTACTTTGCACAATCACATCCCGTTCAACATAATGATAAAGACCACTGTCTATCAACAATTGCTCAGCCTCATCAATTGTCAGTTCTAATGGCACATGGACAACTTGAGAGCGAAGCTCTGTAGATACTACGGTATGATTGTGATGCATAATATTCTGTGAAGTCTGCTGTACAAGCAACGAAGGTACGCACCAGTTTTTACCGCTTCTTAAGGTAAAACAGTTTTCGGTTTGAACCTGTGACTGCGTAGCAACATACGATAAGTTAAGTGCTTTAATTTCATTACTTACAATCAAACGTGCAGATTGAGCCAGCAAGCAACTTGAAAAGAGCGCGATACTCAGCAGTGAAAATCCGGTAGTCAACTTCAACATAGTCATTCTCCTAAAATATTAAATGAGCTTATAAGCCACAAGTGTTGTTGGTTAAATCAGCTAAATAAGCGACGTCATCATTGAAAACCCATTGATCTCCTACTACCTGGCCCAAAGCAGCATTACCCGTAAAAAAGGAAGACGTTTTAAGCTGAGTATTTAACTGAAATTGGTTGGCTTGCACGACGGCAGGTAAACTGTTAGCAAGTTGGCTAAAAAGCGTATTCAGTAATGTACGATAAGGCGCCATATGCTCCTCAAGGTGAGTGAGTGCATACTGATACTCAGTTATAAGTTGCGCATCAGACACAATACCTTGCTTATAATTACTCACCTGTATCGCAGCAATTGCGCTAGAGAGTGCAGTCGCGTTGGTATTTATAGCGCTGTGGCTAGTTTGTGCTGCTTGTTCACTTGGGTTGTTGAGCACCATTAGTTCGCGCAACGCTACTAACAGCGTTTCTTCTTCGGTTGCCGCGACTAAACGTTCGCGCTGGCTTTGTAAAAACTCGATATCAGCCAGTTTTTCAGTAAATGAGCTGTTATCTACTGTTACCTGAATATTAGTAAGCACCCGCCGCGTTTCATCCGTTCCATCGATAGCGGTTAATGTGATAAACCCTGAATATTCTCTATCAACCTCTGCAACTTGCAGCGTAAAGTTATTACCCTCTCCACGCATAACGATGATCTGTGGAATATTAGAAACTACCGTAAAGTTTGCTGAAGTTTTCACATTCTGCACCGTTACCGAGACAGGTAACGTGCTACTCTCGTTAAGAACGCTAGGAATGGTACTTAGCCTGGCACTAAAAGGTCCAATAGGTGGCTCTGATTCACCACCGCCACAAGCAGTAAGTAACGGAATAAATAAAGAAAGTGCGATAAGATTTTTCATAAGCAATACCTCTGTAATAACTGATCAGTAAAAGAGCAACGAAAAAATTTCTTTCCCGCGCATCCGATAAAAACCATATTAAAGAGAGGCCATGCATCTGATGATTATCCAAAGACTTATTTGCAAAAAAAGTTGAAATTTTTTCCAACTTAAAAAGATCTTTTTAAAATGCACAAAGCAGGCGATGTGCCTGCTTTGTTTAATGAAACAAGATAACGTTGTTAATGCAACTGCGTGTGTTTCGGTAAAACTGCAACCACTTTAAACCGCAGATGTCTTTTGTGGATGGGTCCAAAGTAACGGCTATCCAAATTTCCTAGCCAGTTATCTGACATAACAAAATAATGATCATCTGGAACATGCACGACCACTTTATGATCAACATCAGCATGTTCGTTCAAATAAGCAAATGTAATCGGCATGTCATTAACATTATTAGTTTCAACACGATAAATTGGGGTTTTTAAGTGTTCAATCTCTCCTGCCAAAAGCTTATATGTTTTGCTTGCATTAGTTAAGAACAAATCTTCGTGCCCCTGAGCTGGCGAAATGACAACATCTTGGCCGTTAATGGACAACCATTCTCCAGTGCTGGCATGAAAGACTAAAGTATCGCCTGGCCCTGCTATAATTCGTTTCATCAGGTTTGGCGATACGCCTGTTTCACTGTACGAAGTTTTAAAAGAACTTACTCCGTGAATTTTACCCACCTCTATTTTTGATCCAACGCTTTGCATAAAAGCTTTGTCGCCATTCTTTATTAACGGGAGCATCGATATACCCGTAATATTTGCAATATATGAGTTTGTTGAGAACGCTACCCATGTTAAGAACATAGATGCCATTAGAAGAGGGACAAATAACCATAACCACTTTTTACTCATGTTATTTGAATTAGTTTTGGCGGGCGCCGATTGCGAAATAATCATGTCATTCTCCAACAGATAAAGGATAATTAGCAGTGTGTAATGGTTTACTAAACTGCTTGGCCGTAAGAGAACACTATAAATAAGGGCCGCTCATCTGATGCATAATGAAAATGACACAACCAATTTAATCGTTAATTAAAATTGGAAACTGACGCAAAGCCTTTAACCACATCAACTGTCAATTTATCCCTGAATTATGAGGAAATAAAAAACGCCAGATGAGCTGGCGATTTTTTTTAACTTAGTACGTTTCTTAATTTTCTAATCAAATCAAAATTCAAAGTCTAGAAAGATGTAATCGGTATCGGTATCGGTATCGATTGAGTTTAACGTTTCTTCTTTATGAAAAAAGCGTCGAAGTTCATCCATTACATTGCTTCGAAACTTTGGTTTCTGCTCTAAATCCGCAAGCAATCGATCAACGATTAATGAGTAACGTGCATAACAAACTTTTACATCACTCAATAAGCTAAGATCCATTTCGTCAGTCCATTGTTCGATTAAAATATTTAGACCCTGAATCACCTCCGTTGATTCACCAAAGGCATACATCAGGCACTCCAAAATGATTAAAGACTTTTTATAGCCTTCCAAGGCAGTTAAAATATTACAATCATCATGATCAGCTAAACGACTTAACGCAACCGTTAACGCTCGCAAACATTCGGGTGAAGCTGACTGCTCAATATACTGTTGATTATTAATAGCCACAATTTGTAAATAATGATCCATTGCGCTGGCATCATCACCGTTAGCCTCATCGAGCATTGCTAAACGATGCAGCACGGATATCTTAATTTCAATTTCAGAAGATGGTAAAGGATACTCATCTAAGACAGCTAAATAACGCGTAAAACATGCTTTAGCTGAAACAAAATTACCAATTTCGTATTCAAATTCTGCTAAATATCTAAGAGCAGCAGACAACATATCTGAGTCAAGAAAATTTGGTTTTAGACTAATTTGATTCTCTGCGATGTTAATGAAACGAGTATATGTTGCTCTTGCTGCCTCCTCATTACCGCTACGAGCATAATTATTTGCAAGTTTTGTGAATGGATAAAATAGAGATCTTAAATAACCTCTAGCTTCACTATCTCCTGCAAATAACCTTTCACGAATGGCTAAAGAGCGCTCAGCATTGGCAAAATCCTTTTCCCTCTCTCCGTAATGCAAGTTTTCAAGCACATCAGCTAAAATGTCTAAGCGCTCTTCTGTTTCACCATCTACATAAATTAGCTTATCGCAGATAGCTAAACACTCTGCTAATATGTTGCGCTTGGAAACCAAACTTTCACCACTATTATACCTAAAAACTAAAGCGTGGAGTAATTTAATAACATATTCCATACGCTCAGGTGTTTCACCAAACTTAGCCATCTGTTCTTCGATGATAATTAAGCTTTGCAAGTACCATTTTTTCGCTGCTCTGACAGAATCATGATAAAGTTCTTCAAAGTTACCTAGTCGACCAAACGCGATAGCTAATTCTTGAAAACGCGCAGGTGTTCCACCAAACTGTTTAATGATACGCCGACTAATAGCTAGGTTTCTGTGACAAAGTTGGTTCGCAAGGTTAACATAAACATGCCGTGAGTAAAGATCGCCTAATTTACCTGTAAGTACCTGCTCGCATTCCAAATATAACAATGAATCTTTGACTCTTGTGTTTAAATTATCTAAGACATCAAGCCCACTATTTAAAAGAGTGAAAGCCAGTTCAAAATCTATTCGCAATTCATAACAAAACTTACTCTGCAAAATAACAATGTTTATGTAGGCTTGAAGCTGTTGCTCGTCGAACTGCTGACCCAGTTTCGATACATACTTTAACGCTAAGTATTTCAGAAACTGCTCAGCCGAGAATCTCGAATCAAGACTTGTAAATAGATTACAAGCAATATAAAGAAACGTTTTTTGCTCATCAGACTTCAAATTCAGCCAACGAGCAAGCGATTCGGTGCCGTGCTCAAACCAAGAAATAAGAGCAAGTGCAAGCGATTGGTTTAGTATTGACAATGCTGAATTTGCAAATAACGTTTTAGCTTTTTCTAAATCGAACACTTCAGGTGATTGCATTAACTCTGCTGATAGACTGCGCTCCACGTCGTTTTCAATATATTTAAGGGGTTCAGCCGCATTTAGCAAAAGCTCGAATATAGCGCTATAAACCTCTTTGGCCTCAGTTGATAGCACATCTTCACTCGTCAAGGAATGACTAAGCTCGCCTGCTAACACGCTGATAAAATGAAAATTTTTACTTTCAGGAAATGTCAAACTTTGCATGTCATACTCCAATAATTTTAGCGAAACTAACCAGTTTCAATAACTTAACGACCTAGTTGTTAGAGGGCACTATAAATAGTAGAGAACGCATCTGATGCATAACCTAACATTTAAACATGAAAAATATTTTGACCGCTTAATAAAAGCACTTCTTAGAAAGCTAGATAAACTCAAATTGAATGAACTCAAAAGATAGACTGCATGGGTGGGATATAACCATGTAAAAGGCATCGGCTTGTACCACTAAGCTTTGCTGCGTTAGCAATACCGACTAAAAATGACTCCGCGGCTTGGTCACGTTCTGAGCACAGGGTATGCTCGGAAAATTTAGAGATAATTAATAATTTCTTATTGACATTATTTTTCTTTAAACTTAATCTAATTAAGTTGATGGCAAATGTACAAAAAGTACCCATCAATTTTTTGACCAAACACGCTAGATATGTGCTGTCAAAATTAGATATAGATACACACATAGCAAAATCCAAAACTTAATATAAAAATTATTGTAATTAAATTACTTACGTTTCCTTATAAGAGGGCTTTATCTGAATAATTTTGGTTTACTGATAAATTGACTTAGTCTTAATCTAAGCTCTTAACATTTACCATTTTTAATCAGCACTTCTTTGCGGATGCGTATCAATTTTATATGCGTTAGGAGCTTGCTATGTCTGATTTATTCAATTCTGTTGCTTTCAATTCTGATAAAAAAAAGAACAGTCGCGTTGAGCATCCCTCCCGAGAAAGCATCATCCCCAATAGCTTCTCTATTACCAACAAAAATATCCATAATCCTATCATACCTGAAGAGTATGATACTTTAATTTCCAACAAAGCTGCCCCTGTTCATACCGACTTAATAGTCCAGGAACAATTGGATGGTAACGCCGACTCACCTCTAATAGACCAAGAATTTAATTGTGTCTCGGATAAAGAGAGCTTCAACTTAAATTATATAGTCGAACATAACTCATCTTTAATCTCAAGCCGCTACGATCCTGCCAGTTTTAGCAAGGCAGTAAGAGCAATATGCAATAAGTATGGTCTGCAAGAGTTCGAAGTTGAAGGTCCATTACTATTGGTCCATGTGTTTGGTTTAAACACAAGAAAACTATCTCAACAAGCCATCATTGACATTTGGGACGACCATTGTCACGACATTAAGTGTGATTATGATGATGTAGCTTGAAACTTAGCTACCTTTAAATACTTATTTTACTCTTTTATAAAAGGGGCTTGCTATGTCTGATACAACCAGTTCTGTTTCATTCGACTCTGATAAAAAAGGGATCAAACGTGTCGTTCACATTTTTCAAGATATCATTCTTCCCCGTTCGACCCCAATAAGCACCAAGCAAATACATGACCATCTCATTTCTGAGGGTTATAACATTTCCCGCTGCCAGCTGAACAGAATACTGAATTCGTACTCTAACGATTTTGGCGTAGACCGAGTTGACGATAAGGATGAATTCGGCAGTATTTATTGGCTAGCAAAAAAGTCATCTAGCAGAATGAGTGAAGTAGAAGCAATGCTTTATATTGCTGTGACTGAGCATATTGGGCTTGAAACGCTTATATCATCGCTGCCAAAGGATACTCAAGAGTTTCTTATGCAGCAACTTGAGAGAACGTCGACGCGTGTCAAAACGCTGAAAAATGTGCCTCACCATCGGGTCCATAATTTTCAGAAAAATACCCAACTTTTTTGTGCTTATGAAAATAAGTGCCGTTTTGAACCCGGGGTTTTAAACAGCTTTAGAGCTGCCCTCAATAATTCACTAGAATTAAAAATTACTTCAAGTGAACTTCCGCCTCAAACACAAGACCTATTCACACCGATAAGTCTGTTTGAAAAAGAGGGGAACCTTTATGTCACTGGTTTATCCGAACTTAATGGAGGAACTAATGCTAACTATAGTCTTAGCAAAATTACGACAGCTAATTGCATCGACCCTGACTCTGCAACTTGTAATCGACTGCGTCGCTAAATATACATCGCGGCAGCTCATATATTAGCAATGTACTTAGGCTATGCACTCTTTTATTCTTTACACAAAAAAGAGTGCGAGCTAAATGCCAAAAGTATTATAGAAAGCGGCACAAATCTCACCTAGTGCTTTAATGCATTACAGGCCGCATCATTAATGCCTGCAGTCGCTAATACGCTGCCTGACGATTAAAGCGCCACAACGGACTTGCAGTAAATAACTATGCGTCCCATAGAACGACATTGCTTGCAAATGCCGTTTTTTTCAGCAAATAATCTTACCAGGGCTAACCGCTCTCCGTGTCATAGACGTAATTATTTAACTCATCAAGAATCAAATTGATGCTGATAATTCACGGTATTCATCTAAAGCAAAGCGATCGGTCATACCACTTACGTAATCAATAATAAGCCTACAACGATAATATAACTCTTTTTTCAGAATATCGTTTTCTTGTTTTTCCAATTTGTAGACATCTTCAACACTGTTCAAGTAAGTCGATATGTGTTTACGAGATAAGTCACGAAACAAACGTGTTTCAATGGGGTGAGTTTTTAAAAAATTGCTTGTCGCTAAGCTTTTAAACTCTACAAATGACAGTTTTAACAATGGAGTGTAAATTAGTAACAAACCTTTAATTACAGAAAACCCCTTCAGTTCAAGCCGTTCAACCTCTTTATCAGAAAAAACTTTACTTACAGCTACGTCTTTAAGGGTTTTTGCAGCCAGATCATAGCTGTCATTACCACCCAGTAATGGCATGTCAAAGGTACCATCGAAAATCGCCTGATGATTACTAACAAACCGCTCTGCAGCATAGTTTGCCAAATCATTAACTAATGACGTTCTTAACTTTAATATGTAATGATGGCTTTTATTAATTACAGTACTTTGATAATTTGTAAGTGCTTCTTTTTCTATTTTTAATAAATACCCCTCTTCAACCACTGCATCTGAAATACCTTTTTGGCCTTTGTATGCATTCCACTGATTTCTTATGGCTTGGCTTAGCTGTTCAACATCAAGAATACCTTTGTCTAAAGCGTCATCTAAATCGGCTATGCTATAAGAAATATCATCAGCCGCTTCCATGATATAAGCGAGTGGGAAACGGCAACCCGCCTCTATATTCAACGTAGACATTAACTCGGAAACGTAGCTTTCCTCAGATAGATAAAAACCTGGCTTTTTCTTTCGATATTTAAAATCACTGGTCTCTTCTGGCTTGTCTTCATAAGCCGGCCGCGTGTACTTAAATAAACCGGCTACCTGAGTATATGTAAGGTTTAGCTCTTGCAAACTATGCAACAACCTAATGGCTTGAGCATTGCCTTCAAAAGACAATAAATCACGCAAATATTTATCTACAACTTTTTCGACAACTTTTTGTTTAGCTTTATTGTTTTGTTGTGTATTGCTCTTATCTTCACGATTGTCTTTTGAATCAACCGGCTCGCTTGGTTCACTTTCTAATACGACCACGTCAGAAAAATTATCTTTAAAAATTTGGACAAGCGTTTCTCTAGCCCAAAAATTAATTGCTTCTTCGCCAAAATGACCAAACGGTGGGTTACCAACATCATGTAGCAAACAAGCAATTTCAACTGCACTAATAAAACCATCTCGCTTATCAATGAGTCCTAACTGTGTAGTTAAACTATTTGCATCTAACTTTTTAAAAATGAGTTTTGCAATATAGCGCCCGGTTTGCTGTACTTCTAACGAATGTGTTAAACGACTGCGGACAGCTGCATTAGTTTCAAGTGGAAAAACTTGAGTTTTTTGCTGTAAACGTCTTACAGCAGCAGAGTTAATTGCCCGTCCACGATCGCTTTCCATTTCTTCATTAAAGTCTCTTATTACGTTTTTAACGCTTGACGGTCTTGGACGTTCTGTTTTTAACTTATCGTTATAATTCATTAAAATACTTCCATCATAGAATATTTAGTAAGAAGTGACATCGAAATTATTTTTAATAAGCTCTGGCTATCCATTATCAGCCTCATTTATTCGACACATATATTTATTTATCAAACCAATAAATCGTAAATGTTAGCCATTACCCTTAACTATACTGACAATGAGTTTTAAGAAAGCTTAGGTTTCCTATTACTACTAGCTAGAAGCGTTCTGCTTCATGCTAACTCTCTAAAGAATATATATTAAAACTGTTTCTTATCTATACAGATTTACAATGGCATTAATTGATATTAGGTTTATACTTAATTTGTTCTTAAATATATGAGCATTAAGATAACGGAGTATCTAACTATGCGTGTTAATGAAGCGGGCAGAATTTACAACAATGTAATGTCAATTAGTGTTAGAACACATGGAAGAGAAAAAATGCTCACAGAACTCAATGAGGCCTTAGCATTTATGAGCAACTTTGATGACTCTGATCCTGTCATGTTTGATGGCAGTTTTACTTTTCTGAATGTCAAAGAAGCAAAAAAGCATATTAAAATAAGAGCAGATAGACTAATTAATATCGAAAAGATAGAGGACATGCCTCCCCTATCCTCTCAACATCACGTTTATTAATACAGATCGAAACGGCTAACACGAAGCACTTTATTAGCGTTCATTAAAATTTCTAAATATCCAACAAGCTGTTATAGGCGACAAAACATTTATCGTAACCGCCTAACAAAGCGAAATATTTTTCTAAAAAGCCATTAATGTCACATTTAATGTCCAGCGCTGGACACTAACGGCACTATGAGTCTAAGGAAATTAATTTTAAGAGTTTTTTCCCGGTGTCGCTCTCAAAAAATACTTTATCAAAGGTCATACTGATTGCACCTTTTGTTTCAAGCTTAACCTTTATACCATTAATCAAGTTAGCCTCGTTAAAAGGTGAGTTCTGCGCAAAACCCTTAGACACTTTCTTAGGTTCTTTCTTAATAAGTGTCTTTAAGATCTCTTTTTCTAACGACTTACATTCGCTTGCAAGTAACTTATGTGCGTTTTCCGAAAGTACTTTGTCAATATCAGAGGAAATTGGATCAAGATTTTTGATTGCATCAATTATTTCATCATTATCTTTTCCGCTATCAACTATTTGCTTTAGAAAACGCCATGTCACATAGCCCGCGCCTGGAAACAAACGAAATAATTCTTCAGGTAAATTACCAAATTTAACCAAATCACCAATAGAAGATTTACTTACATCAAAAATAGCTCCTGCTTTTCTTAACGAAAAAGCCTCCCCTACTTCATTTTTATAATCTTTAATAGAGAGCGCAACATCTAAAAAAGATGGTTTTTCATGCATGTCTGCAGTCTTTGAAAGTACCTGCTTATCAGATTCATCCATTTTCTCTGCGTAATGGACAACAAGACTAGTACCAGGGGAAATGCTAACCGCATAACTTCTTTTCATACCAGAAAGAATTTCAAACTTACCATTCTCGTCTTTAATTGCAAGAGCAGCGATAGTATTACGACCGGCTTCTCTAATTGAAGGAAGAATATTCATCACCGTAGCGGGTGTTAACAAATTCTTATTACGTGAGTTATAGCGTGATTTATAGACGCTATCCCATACGTTTTCTGATGCAATAACGATTTCTTTTAATGGGATCTTTATACCCGTTGTAGGAGACGCAATATAACTGTTAGAGTTTTCTTTCGGCGGAAGTGCTAAACTACCCTTCCTATCCATGCTATACATTTTAGATGGCCCTGAGTTTTCAGAAAGCTTAGGCATATTAGTTTTCCTCACTAAAATCAACGTCTTCAAGTGTAAGCAATAATTCTCGTATCGCATCATTCAAGCTAGAAATTGCTTTATCAAGCTGTCTGTCTGGACACAAATTATCTTTTTTTCTTAAATCAAAAACCGTTCTATAATTTCTGGAAGCTGCTTCAAATGCAGATGAACGTTTGATGGTTGCGTTTAAGACATCTCGACCAAGAACGGTTTTAATTTGATGAAGCATTTCTATGTCCCTACCCTGCTCTTCATCATAATTAACTGTTATTGCTTTGAAAAACTTAACATTATCTCCCTTACTTGGAAGATATGACATTTGCTCTGGCAAATTAGAAAGAAACTGCCCAGTACTTACCCAGTCAAGTTTCCTAGGACAAACGGGTACCAGTAATGCGTTACACGCTTCCAAAGCAGACCAACTAAGAGGATTAACATGGGGTCCAGTATCTATCAAAATTAAGTCATAGTGGTTTGATAAAGGTTCAATAATCTTAGATTTGAGCCTTTTAACATGCATCAACTCACCTGTCTTAGCATATTCCATCCAAGCGGCTTGTGAAAAACGTTCATCCGTTGGAAATGATGGTAAAACATCAAGGTTAGGAATATGGGTTTTAAGTATGCTGTATTCTAAAATTTCCTGGTGAGTATAACCATTAGCAATAAGTTGTGCGTAATCGCTGTCTTTCTCTTCACTGCCCAGCATAATATCAACAGCACTTAAAACTAATTCACTTGAAGCATCACTGTCACGTAATCTTGGAGCTGTAACTTGTTGTAATGTACCCTGAGGATCTAAGTCAATAATCAATACTCGCCTACGCTCATTCATACGTAAAGCGATACCCGCGGCTAAAGAAATAACCGTTGTAGATTTTCCTGTTCCACCCTTCTGATTAACGACATTAATTATAATATTTCCTTTATTTTTGTCTGACCATTTGGGAATTCCCATCCAGTCCATCAGTGCATGCATGTGCCCTAGACTATAAAGGTACTTATTTGACTCAAACATAACATCATCGATAACGCCCTGCTCTTTTGCTTCAACAACCCTATCCTTAAACGTATTTAAAGATATCCCACACATTCTTGCTGCATCAGCTTGGGAAACACAATGATGAATTATTAGACTATTAATATCATCTGCGGTTTTAGTACTTTCTATTACAGCTTGTAGTCTTGAAATTTCATTTTGCTCAATCAGAGGTGTTAGATTACTTAACCGTTTAGATATGTGCATAAAAATCCAAAATTATATGTATTGATAGTGCAAGGCTATTAGAATTGACAAAAACTGTCAAACCTTAATTCAATAGGGTAATTAATTTCGACTCATCTTTTATTTAAGTTATATTTATAATGCCTCTCAACTAAAATTAAATATCCAATTATTAATCAATCACTTAAATAAAAGTGTCCAGCGCTGGACAGCTAGTAAATGTGGCAAAAATGTATAGGTGATTCAACATTGGTAAAGCTCAAATGACTTATAAAAAAATGACATTCAGACAATGAGCAGCATACCTATCGCAAAAAAAAATATTTATTGCTAGTGATCAAACGTTGTTACGCTGCAGGATTCATAGATTAAAAATAAAAGTCATACATAGAATTAATAAAAAAATTGCATCTGCATTTTAATGGATGAAAAAATTAAAAAAAGTTTAGATCGATATTAATCTTATAACTATAGCTAGCATTGATAATCAGTGGGATGACTAACGTGCCAATTCAAAAACCATAAGAAAAAAACAGTAAAATTTAGACATTCCGATGTAAGAGGGTAGGGTGATTAACATAGTTAAAGGGGGTAATATATAGAATCTAAATATTAATTAGACAATCCTATTAATGGATTAAAAAAGTAAATTGAAAAATATTGCTGGTGGTAAATTAAGATATCAATGCATTGAGATTGGAATTCTTAAGGCCAGAAAACGAATAATTAAAATAGTTAATTTAGTAGGCGATCAAAGATGAGCATATAAGGATAGAGGGGAGAGGGGAGGGGGGGGGAGAGGGGTGGACAATAGAAGAAAAGGAGTAAAAACTAAAGACACCTTTAATAATCCATAGAAAATCAAATAAAAAAACATAGGTATTCTAATATCACAACCATGAGAGAAAATATTTTATATGCTTAAGCTATATCGACATTGAAATTTTATGGTTATCGTTTTGAACTCTCTATTCTACAAACCTGTATGTAATACGGAAGCAGATACAATCAAAAAAATTTCAAGAATGTTAATTTGCTTGATAACACCGCTAAAACGATAAACTTTAATCATGGAGTTACCAAGCAAAAATGTGTGAATGGTTTTTTATAAATGCCTTCTTAAAGAGAGTTAACAAGCAAAACTAAGTTCTACAGATTTAATTTTCTAGCAAGTTCACTAAATCTTTCAGTTATTCTTTTATCGACGTGACTCTCGTTAGAATTTATACTGAGATATATCAAATGAGCTAGATATTGATACTCTAAATAGTCTACAACATAAATAGATTCAGCTAATGGTCTCTCTATAAGGTACAAGACAGAATTTACATTCTGAATTAGCCTTGTAAACTTTTTATTCTCTAAATTTTCATAAAGAATATTGTTGTCTTTTTCATAACCATTAACTATAAAAGCTGGGATTACAAATATAATCAACAAAAAGGATAATTTTAAAGGAAGAATAATTTTTTTATTTTTGATAAAAATTAAAATCAAATTTAGCAAGTTCAAAATCAACATTAATGTAGAAACAAACATTACAAATATTGGAACAATAATAGCTCTTGCAAATTCATTTAATCGTTCATCTTCAAAATTACCATTAAGCATTTTTTGATGCAATTCTTTTAAGTCTCTTTTGGCTTCTATTCTTAACTTGATAAAGGCTGGTTTACGTACTTCTTTTTCTTTAGCCTTGTTACCATGTTCATATTTTGTATGATAAAAATGTTCATTTCCCCCAGTGACAAAAAAAGGGTATTTACTTTTGATATGATTAAAAATCTCTTTATGATTAACAAAATCTTTAAATGAAAGGTTATATTGAATATTTGAGTTATTTTTATCATTAAAAATTTTTTCATCATGCATCTTATTCAAAAGATGATTTACACTTCTTCTTGCCTTTAAATAAACAAGTTCTGTATAAAGCCTTTGCAAAGTTGTATCGTCAGTAATATCAATCAATTGTTTTTTGCTTACTTTTAATCCTTTAAACTCAAGGTAATCCCTTAAATTTTTTTGATAATGTTCTGTTTTAATAAATTCATGCTTACTTTTAATAGGTTTATCAATATTGTAAACAGTTTTATTTGTAATGTCGTAAAGATTTTTTAAAAACGCCTTGGCATTTTTAATAGACTTATCAACATCGCATTCATAGTTTTCATTACCATCACCTTTTAAATAAAGAGTGTTTTCTTTTTTATGAGATTTTACTCTCATGAAACTATAACCATTTCTATATCTTTCAGATGACATAGCTTTATTTTTATTTATTTCGACGCAAACTGAATTTGATATCATACTTAATTCTTTCATAAGACTGGAATGAATTTTTTCATCTTTTACTAACATGAAATCTAAGGCGGTATTTAACTTGGTAAATTCTTTATAGAAAGTGTTTTTAATATCTGAAATATTTTCTTTAAAGAAATCATCATTATCTTCCACGATGCCATATCCATATTCAGTATTATTTTTTAAGTAATAAGAACCGCTTTTAAATTTCAGATTATAAAGTTCAGCAGTTCCTATAAATCTCGTGTAATAAAACTCGTTTTTCAAAGGTTCAGTTTCATAAACACTGTCCATTACATTTTTATATTCCGTATACTCAAAAAAAGAGTCTGTATCTAATATTTTTTTTAATTTAATCATGCCATCTATAAGTTGTTTCTCTTTGAGGGAACTTTTTAATGAGGAGTAAATCTTGCTGTATTCTCTATGTAACAGGGTATAAGAATATTCTACATTAGATAGAACGTTAAAATAATAGTCTTCATTTTTGTAAAACAAAAAATCAACGTAGATATCTATTTCATTGTTAAAGCTTTCTTTTTTTGAGTCTTTAATAAAGTTAAAGTATGATAATGGAAAGTTTATATAGAAAACTTTATCTTCAATCGAATTGTCACTGTCTAAGTCAAATATCGGATTCCCAGCTTTGATTTCTCTTAGGTACTCATTGCTGTTGAAAAAGTTATTTTTTTTAATTTCAACATAAAAAGCATTTTTTTTAAAATCATCTGATAGATTTGCGACTATCAAGTCTAAAAAAATTCTTTGACCAAAGAAAAATAGGAAAAAAGAACATATCGTAATCATTACACTCTTTATTAATGGTTTACTCTCAATTCTTTTTACAGCAAAGGTAAACGATAGAATGGCAAAACCAAGAGATGAGATTAACCTACCGATGAACTCAGCTGAGTCGAAATTTACTGGATTGAGAGTTGAAACACCCGCAATTTCAAAAAAACGAACTCTGAATGATATTTCTAAAAGAACATATAGGATCGATATAATAAATAGGCAGATCTTCACTAAATAACATCCTTAAAATTTTTATAGCTCTTTATTAACAGCACTAATAAAGATTTTAGTGCCTTTATTATCGTTTTTTTGCGGGCAATTAATTTCACAATTTATTTGTATGCAGATTTACGAAGCATTAAAACTCAAACAATACCTAACTTAATCTAGGCTAATTAACACTCTGTTGTCTAATTCCGAATCATTACCAATAATTACATTCCAGCTATTTTTTATAATATGCTTCAAATTAAACAATACTGATTTAGGATAGCCTTTTATTTCTGATTTTTTTACAAATCCGATTTTTGTGTAACGAGAGTCAGAACTTAACTGCCGATTATCACCAATTACAAAAAAACTCTCAGCTGGTACGACATATTCTGGTGAGTCAAAAATAAATATTCCTTCTGCGTATAATTCTTCGCGTTCCTTTAATTTATCTTTAACATCTATTTGAACAATGCTGTAAATCTTAGAGTTCTGGTTTTGTTCTTTATATTCAGTAAATTTAAATCTTCCGGCTGATGGAAATACATTAGCGTTAACAATGGGTGTAATGACTTTTACATGTGTCTTTTTACCATTAACGTATAAACTACTATTTTTTATTTGCACTCTATCACCTGGCAATCCAGCAATACGCTTTACATAATAGTTGTCTTTTTCAAATGTTATAATGTCACCATAACTGGGTTTTTTGAAATGGCTAGCTATTTTATTTACTAATACAATATCTCCTTCAACAATTGAAGGATTCATAGAGCCGGTGGGAACATAATTTATGTTTACCACATAGATTTTCACAAGAACTAAACTAAGCATAAAAATAATGAAGTTCTTTTGGTTATAGTAAAAATTTGAGATTGTGGATTTTAAGTTATCATGCATCCACATTGCGCTGTCTTCACCATAAATAATGCATAGTAAAGTATAAGTTTTTTCATCTAAGTAGTTTAACATTGCAGCCTCCTGTTTTATTTACAGTAATTATCGCAGGCAATCGAGACAGAGCATGTCTCTATTCTTTAATAATGAAGGTATGTTTACCTTGAGGTTCACCACAGACTTAAAAAACACAATCAGCGTTTTACTAATTTAATTTGCGTATCTGTTTTAGCTAGGGCACTTTGAATTCAGTATCGGTGACGATAAAGTGCATACAACCTTTGGTAAGATGGCTTTCAGCTTTCTTATAAATATGTGATGCACGTTTATAAAGTGAAATATTAAGCTGCCATTTTTAACAACAGGGCAAGAGCTCTTCGATTAGGAACCAAACTGGCTCGCAGTATGATCACAGTATCGACATTGCTCCAGCCCAGCCAACCAGAATCAACTGCTGAAATTTACTGTTAACGATAAACGAGGTGATTACTGAATCAATAGAAACTAGTTCCCGTTGCAGATAGGTATTGCTGAGCAATTTAATCGTGCTTAATACAGCCATTATCAAACGAGACTAGCATAGCGAACTCTATAACTATGTGCTCAACGCGCATCTTTAATATGAGAAGTAACCGCCTCTTGTAATACGGATTATCGTGCTTTATGCATGGTTATAAGAGTGATGTGTCGGATGAAATCAGAGAACAAGCTTTTAACATTTTATGAGAGCATCCGCAGTTTGAAATTTTTGGTGAATGATAAATCAGGCATCACCGTGAATGCTCAGCAATATCTAACCCCATATTTTAACTAAAGAATGTTTGAGGACACCTCAGATGATTTATGAAAACAGGCCCTTACTTATAAAAAACGGAATTTGTTAAGCCTTGGCTCGGCACATCGCTAGTAAAATGCTTGCGATGTGCCTTTGCTGTTACTGGACAGTCGTATCTTGTTTTCTTGGCAATTCACTCGGCATAGAAGATGGAGTTACATCAGTTACATCGTTGTCATTGACACGTACGTAACGATTAACAGGAATTATTTGTACATCACCTTCATCATTTACTTCAACTTCAAATACTAACCAGGCATTGAGTGAGCTTCTTGTGTCTTGATCCTCAGAAGGTGAGAACACAAAACGTTCACCATTGATGACCACTTCGACTCGCGTGGGTGATTGGAAAATAGACCCTGTGCCAGAATAATGGTGCACGGAATACATGTAGCGACCTGGTAATGGGAAGCGTGGCACCGTTAAAATTTCAGGACCGAAACCGTTCGTATCATCCACATCAAGAAAAATCGTCTCGTTTTCAACAGTGACAATTCTTTCGGCGAAAAAAACATGAAAACGCTCAGTTAAGCTATTAGCGACTGTCGGCCCTTTGAAATGCGTATCAAGATCTCTTGGATTTTGGCCCCATGACAAGTTAACGGTCATTGCGCCTTTGTTTGAAGTAATACAGTTTTCTAAATCTAGGTCTGTGTTTGCGACCAAGAGCTGAGTGGTATTGCTTTGACCATTGCTATCACGGATGGATAGCAAAACTTGGCTATTGGGTCTGACCGCAATGGTAAATTCACCCGCCGCATTGGTATAAGCTACTGAACGACCAATATAATTCACGCCATCAGCAACCATCTTAACTTCAGACATAGGAAGCTGTGAGATATTGTCGATAGCGCAACCCGTAATATTCACTGACTCAAACAAATAATCAGCATTCCAAGTAGAAAAATGATTCACTTCACCTGAATAGTAACGGCGGCTCTGTTCATCAAAACTTAAAACAACTTCATCTTCAACAGTCCAAATCCCAGTTTTTTCATTAAAATGGATTAGCGGAATACTTTGTGGTGGATTCACGGCTCGTGATGCTAAAGGAATACGGATTTGAGCACTTTTATTATCAGCAAGTTGTAAAACTTCGCCGTTTTCTGCTTTAAACGCTGCATTTAGTGCACCAAACGATTCAAAAGACGTTTCTTCACCAGAAGCGGGATCAATAGCCAAATAATAACCCGGCATAATAGCGGGATCGGATGAAGCATCGATATTGGTTACAGATGCAGTAACGTCACCGCTATAAATTTGTCCTTGAGTGTCCACAAAGGCGCTTGCAGGTAAAGAAATTCGTAATGCTGACACTGGGTCAATCAGTTCTTTAGCTGCCGTGGCTGGAAAGGTCTCGGTGAAACCCACATCCAATAAAGCGACATTTAATCTGGGATTAGGGTTATTTTCTGATGTTCTGAACACATCAGAGCGAGTGACATAATTATCAGCGGAAGCACGAATAACGATCCTTTCTGAGTAACCTAGACCTAAAAGCGCGTAATTACCAAGTTCATCAGAGGTCAGTTCTTGTATCAATTCAGGTGTATTATCCTCTCCTGGGACATACACCTCTAGCTTCGCACCTTCAATAGGTAAACCGCTACTATAAACCGTGACCTGACCGCTAACTTCGCCAAATGTTTCACAACTCACTTCGAGTTCAGAAAAATTCGTTTCAAGCGTTAAAGAAGTCGGTAACACTGTGCACTGATGGCCAAGGTAATCAGGTACAGAAAATTGTAACGCGGCGCCCGGCAAAAAAACCGTGGGTAACGTAAAATTACCCACCTCATTAATTGTAAAATGATAAGTTTGTTCTTGATAGACATATTGTAACGAAGCCGGTCTTGCTAACCCTGCCGCACTGCCACTTACCGTAAGAAGAGGTTGGCATGAAACCTCTACCTCATCAAAATCAGCTTGAATAGTAATCGTTGAAGGCGAAATCTCGCACTGTAATGCCGCGTCAGTCGATACAGAAAAACTAAGCGCATTGTTATAGGTAAAATCTGAGCCGATAGTAAAGTTACCCTCTGCGGTTAACTCAAATTGGCCCTCACGACCGCCTTCCACACTATAGTTCAATGTAACAGGTCCAGTTACTCCTGTGGCATTACCACCTACAGTGTAAAGCGTGTTAGCACAGCTAATATTGATATTAGAAATATTAGCATTACTAAAGGTACGACTGGCTGCTCCTTCAATAGCACATGTTTGACCAACGGGCTGACCGGAAACACTTAAAGTAACGGCATCACCCGCTTTGAAACCAGAGCCTAATGCTGCGGCTCCGTTGACACTAATCGATACTGGGTTGTTATTAACGTTAATTACTACGGTACCATTTAATCCTGCGACATTTCCCGCAAGAGTATATTCGGGTTCAGGACTATCACTGCCACCGCATGCAGAAAGCAAAGCAACAGATAAAGTGGTTGCTAATATTTTAGATAAATTTTTCAAGACAAACTCCTTTCCAAACAATACTGAAGATTTAACGCAAAATTTTACTGTTAGTTAATTACTTCATATTTTCATTCTGAAATCTGATTAACATAAATTCGCGTCAATCGATAAATTGATTCTTAAGCACAATACTGCCAACACAAATACGTTAAGCTTTATTGAATCTATATAATGACGTTGCACCGAGACATAATTTGTCTTTATTCACTTAATTTGATATGTATTGAGTTGTTTATAGAAGCGGGGCGTTAAATGGGTTATCAAATTGTATCTTAGCAAGGTGATAAAACGGTGAGTTGCTGCATACTCATCCATCTTCAACAAAAAAATAACCTCCTTAGGTAATTGCAAAGGCATTGCAAAATCTAAGAAGGTAAGATTAGCGCTTAAAATTGTAATAACAAAGACTGTTTTAGTGTAAGTCCGATTTTAAATGTGGTGGGCTAGCTTTAACTTGTTCTATCAAAGCAAGTAACTCATCATTAAAAAGCGTTTCTTGTTTTATTAATTTGCTGGCTATCGCAACAACAATGTCCCAGTGTTGTTTTAGCAAGTTACTTACAGAAGTATGGGCATATATAAGCCACTCATCGACTTCAACTTTTACATCATATTCAGAAGTTTTAAATACATGATGATCGACTAATGAGCTATTGTTAGAAAATCCACATCGTGTAATTGCTTCATAGGCTAGTTTGGTCGCTGAAGTTATGTCGCTAACAGCACCTGAAGACAATTCATCTTCGTCGTTTGAGGTTAAAAGTTCTGCTGCACGACCAGCCAGGAATATTTGGATATGATTTTTTATGTAACGCTTTTTAAGAAGTTTATTTTTTGAATCAATATCATTAATAACAAACCCCTGACATTTTTCTCGTTTACGAATATCTATCATGATAATTTTTTCCCAACCGAACAACAAACCCGTAGCAACTGCATGCCCAGCTTCGTGATATGCAACTAGACTGACATGTTCATCACAGATGTCGTCTTCTAAATTTATTTTCCCAAAAGTTTCGTTTAACGTTTTTTCAACACACATCCGATAGAAGCTGCTAAATGAGCCACCCTTTGAAAGTGAATTTTCTAAAATGTTATTGATATTTTTATAGTTTACACCTTCAAAGACGTAGCTAAGATGCTGTATTCTCTCAACGTTGTGCTCGCTCACTTTATTATTGATTAAGAACTTTGAGATATGTTGTTGCAACTCTTTTCGCGATGGGGGTGCAATGTGCATTTTACAGCTAATTCGGTCATCCCGAATTAATGTATCATCCAGGTGATCTTCAGCCGTCGTTGTTGCCACAATCCAAATATTATCCCTATCTCTGTTAAGACCATCAATTGCGGATTGCAGAGTCGATATAGAAAGATTTATCCTTGGTGGTGTATTTTTTCTATTTGGTGCTATGGTCTCAATGTTTTCAATAAAGACTATGCAAGGTGTATATTGACTCGCAATATCAAAAAGTTGTTTGATATTTTTTTCCGTATCTCCAATAGTGAGATCTGCGCCATTAACCTTTAAAAAGGTTCCTTTGAAATATTCAGAAATAGCCATTCCTAAAAGGGTTTTACCACACCCTGAAGGTCCAAATAACAAGGTGTGCTTTATCTGACCGCGACTAACTTCGCCGGTATAGATTGCATTTAGTTTATCTACTTGAGTTTTTAGAGCTGCAATGACCCTTTCTTGGCCATGGATATGGTCAAAAGATACTTGGTTGCTTTCAATAATTGTTATGAAAGGGCAGTTGCGATGTTCTATTTGGTATTCTACTGTTGCATCAGGGATCGATATGTTTATAAGAATTTTGGAGTCGTTTTGTTTACTTGATATTTTATAGTCAGCTCGCCACTTTAAATTGCGCATGCGAGTAACCAGATTGTCTAAATCAAAACTGTTTTCTGAAACTGAAAATTGTACATGCGTACTATGATCTTCTAAGCTAGAAGATAAGATATGTTTATCTTCTTCACTATTAATAAGCGCTATCAACTTGCTTGCTTGCCCCTCAATAGCTCTAGGGCTTAAATCGCCTGACATCAACGCTAATGCATTAGGTAACAATGGATCAAAAGTTATTTTTTGGCGCTCTTGTAACCTTTGAGAAGTACGATGAACCAGTTGTAACCTTTCGTTTTTTTCAAGCGGAGCGCAGCGGCATACGCTACCTTGCATAATTCTATTGATAAACTCTGGAGAAAACTTTTCAACTAATAATGAATAATGAGATGCTTGCTGACCAGTGATAACGTTTGCTGCAGCAACATTACTGGTAAAAACAAAAATACATTGATTAAAGTCTATATTGCGACGAGTAGTGCGATCTTTACATTCTCGGTCTGACAAAATACTCAATAAAGATTGAATGACCGTTTGAGGTGCTTTTTCAATTTCATCAAATAAAATAACTCTGTTTGGAATAAATTCTGTAGGTGTAGTTAACAAACCAAGCGAAGCACCATTATAAATATGACCTGAACCTAATAACTCTGATGAGTCTTTTTCGTTAATAAACTGTTCCATATTAAATATTTGAAATTCAAAGTTATCTTCATATAACTCATTCAGGGCATTATTAAATGCTTTTACAACAGCTGTTTTGCCTACACCTGATGCACCATACAAGAACACTGGGCCTCTTTTAGTGCTTGGTGTGCCATTTCGAGTAAGTCGAAATGCATTTATCAGAGCATTTTTGGCTTCGTCTTGTCCAAAAATATGCTCATCAAGATGCTGTCTGATTTTCGAACATGCTTGAGAGAGTTCTAATCTGTTGTTATTTAGTCGGTCAATAATTTTTTTTGTATCAGATTGTCCCCCGATCTTTCTTACGAGTTCGAACAGTTGATTTAATCTCACTATATTTAGAGCAATTTCACCGCATTCATTTTGAAAAATGAAGCTAATAATTCGACTTACTAATTGAGATGCTTTTAATCTGTTAGAGTCTATAAGACCACTTGCAAACCAGCTTTTATTTTCATTGTCTCCACTGCTGTACAATCTATTCTCAACAATTTGACTCACTTGTTTTAGCACATACATTACGGAATCGGTGACTAATAAATCCACACCTGAAGATACCTGGGAGGTTATTATTTTTCTCATTTTGGATGAGCTTATAACGGCAGCCCACATTATTGCTTCCGTAACCGGTTTGCCAAAAATCTTTGGATGTTTATACATTAAGCAAAGCTTTTCTACGAAACATAAAATAGCTTCATCTTTAGCATGGGCTAAAGTACCAAATGTTAAAACCTTGTCTAACGGTGCAAGTTTTTCTATTTCATCAATTAAAATTTCAATATCACTATGCTTGTTATTGTCTTTTACTGATGGCTGTTGATCGTGAGCCAAGGGTGCTTTTCTATTTAAACGATCTTGGTTGTTTTTTTCATGAAGGTATGCGATTTCAGTGGGTTTACTATTAAAATCTTGCTGTTCGAAAGCAAATAAGCTGTCATCAACAGCACCTTCCTCATCGAACTCAGTAAAAGTAATATCCTCTAATATTTTTTCATTTTTTATGTATTGAGATGCATGTGTTATTTCATCCAACTGAATATGTGCCATTTTTTTTTGTGAAATTTCACATAGCATTGGGTCAAAATTTAAATCTATTTTCTTATAAGCCTTATCAGGAAAAGAACGAAAAATCTTAGTAATAAGATGCGTATCTGTGATTAGGGCGCTTTTTAACGAGTTTTCATCATAGTTCTTTCTAAAATAACTTTGGCAATCTACTAAAAAGTCAGTTAAATCAGCAGTTTTTTGCTCACTGTCAAATTCTACACAATGTGAAAAGAAGTCTCTTCCTGCTTTAACAATTAACTCATTGATTTTAAGTATGTATTTAACATCAGGCGGTGAGGTTAAGGATTTTAATTTCATACATAATGGTGTGCTAAAATCAGTTACGATTTCAGCTTGAACACCAAACTCTTTCATTTTAGCGAAGTTAACTTGGAAAAGTTGCAAGACTATAAATGGCGCAAAACCATCAGTGTCATCTAGTAACCTAGTTAATTGAACTTCCGTATTATTGTCCAAATAGTAATGACTAGATTGATATTTTTTTGGAACAAATCCTGACCAGTCGAGGAACTCAATAATATCTGTAGTATTGTCCATAGCGGCTCTCCAAATGTGTAGTTAGGTTGATAATCCACATTATGAGATAAGAGTTAGACAGATAATGTCTTAAGATGAGGCAGTTTTTTTAAGTGAAGTAAGAATGGTTAAGATTGAAATACGCACAAGCCGTTAAGCGAGGCAAAACTGTCAAAATGATAAGTACTTGCAATAGTGAACACTTAACTAATCAACGTCAATCTTGACAAAAACCTTTTGGCATGTGTTTTTTCGATCCATTATCGGCGCGTACTGTATTGCTTAAAATGTCAGTTAATGAGCGAAAACTCCTAAACAGGCATCATCACAACAACCCACACCAAGCTTCACATTTGAATAAGCTATTGTTTTTTTAAAAAATTAATCCGTTTTTATTAGATAAAAATAGTGGTATTCAAGGTTTTGCACGAAGCCTTTTTTAAAAGACTTATTGGTTTCTAAATAGTGATAAAACTCTTCTTCGACATAATCAGGAATTAGTACTTTAATGTCGCAATATTTACTATAAGCCTTGAACATTACAATAAGTTCGGCTTCATCGTAGCAACGAGTTTGGCTCATGTATGTGATGCTTTGAGATTTATTCATTTCTAGCGTGACCTTTTAATAACAGGAAGCTAGTAATAATGACAAGCATTCGGGACATGAGATGTCCGAAGCCTTCAATTGTCTGGTGTGAAAGGGGTAATTAATTGCATAAAAGCCTGCAACATCTCTGTTACAGGCCTTTATACATCTGACACGGTAGCGGTCAACTGATCTGAAAAATGCTTATCTGAACGGTATTGATACTTTTTACCTTTATTTTTAAGCGGCTCTATTTTTTTGATACTCGCGCTTCAACTGAAATGCAACTTGTGCATTAATCTTTGCTTCAAATACCCTTTCTAAAGGAACGCTAAAAGTCGAGCTAAAAGCATCTTTCGCTTTACCACACAAATAAACTTTTTCGTTGATTAACTTTAGCTCTACCTTATGGATAGACTGAACGAAAGCAGAATCAGTGTACTTTATCACCAACTCCAGACTGTCATCCCATAGAGCCTCATTAATCGAACGTATAACCTGTGGTGCAAGATTTTCTTTAGCCAGCAAAGAAGCAACAGGGCCAAGTTTTTTCGCAAACTGACATAAGTTGCTTTGAGGCTCAAATTTTACTGTGTTACTGAACTTGCTTTTTGCCAAAGAGAGCTCTGCTTCAATGGCTTTCAGCATCGATTCTGTACACAGTTTTTTAATTGAATCCTCAGATACAACAAGCAACCATGACAAAATTGCTGAAAACGTTGGCTCATGGCTTTTCGTTTTGCAGAAAAGTTTGGCTGTTCCTTGATACTGACTAAATTCAATTAACTCTGAGGTTTCAAGCTGAAGAAAATCTCTTGTGATAGTCCGTCGGCTTACTGTCTCACCTAAGCTCTCATATACGTTTACCATTTTAGATACAGAGTTAAACCCTTTACCTGCGTTTGGTGTATTTTCGAGTGTTAACTGAAGTCTTTCAAATGAATTCATATAATTATCCTATCAAGTTGCCAGTTGAAGTTTTATGGCTAGAGTAATAGCCAACAATACATAAGTGTTTTTATGCACTTTTTGTATTGTGCAGGTTCACCCCCAAACCCCATCTCTCCATAGGTGGTTTGAGTGTATTTTCCTTAATTACTTGTCAAGCTTTAGCTAACAAATAGTAAGTGATCTGCAACATTCAACTTTTAACGCAACTTAGAACAGATTGTCTTAGACATATGCGGCTACTGAAATAACAACTATGCACTAAAAAATATGAACTAAAGACGTTTATATTATACTATGCTTTTTATCTAAAGTGTGAACTTTTTAACCTAAGCCACAAATATCTAGTGGTAATTTGTTATGAAACGATTTTTTTTGAAAATTACTTGTGTTGTACAAAGTATTAGCTTTGAGTGTTTAAGTTAAACCCAATCGAGAGATTGTTAACTTAATCGCAGCAAATAGGCGTAATCCTTTTCGCCCATTTTCGTCGGTGACAAAGCTATATTTTCATAATTAGGTTAGCGCTCGCTTGTACACCTGACCTAGTATTGGCAAACAGCTTTGTTTTTCGAGTATTCACGAACGGTTTAATGGCTACTCAGCACGACTTTTGTTTATGTTAAGCCTGCAATCCTCGATATAGCGGATAAACTAAGGCCACTGATTTAAGCTATATGTGATAGATCTGCTAAGCAGATTCTCTTTCGATTTTGCTTCTCTTGATTTCTTAAGCCAACTTTTGAGTGGCTCTAACAGTGCCTGGGCTTGCGTCACATAAGTCTTCTAAAACGGCGCGTTATTTAATTTACTTTCCAGCACATACAGTTTCTGGATATGGTTAAAAGCTACATCCGCTTTATCTGTTTTGCTTTTGCGCTGTGATTTTATAGACAGACTTGTGTCTTACATGCCCGCAGCCATGGTTGTTTAAAAAGCTCAGTTTTCATTAATACCAATAGTAGTTTAATTTCTCTAAACATATTCTCAACAAGCGGCTCATCGCTTAACGACTAAGATCATTGTCAGCAGTTGTATTTAAGCCTGATATTTTTAAGCACTTGAATTCGGGTAGGGATGTATTCAATTCGCAGGCTGATTTCTTTACATCTTTGATGCAGCGCATGGTCGCAGCAGGCACAGATTTGTCCGTAATGTCATGGATAACGTCAACACGCGGCAACTCAAAGGCAGTGGCCGACGTGTTTTATCAACAGTCTTATCAGTTTCGATGAGTAAAGGGATGACATCGATTATGTTGAAAGAGCGAGACTCAATAAAGCTATAATAGTCATATCGTACCGTTGCAAAATATGTAGCGGTACGAAACTAAAGGTTTTGTACAAAATGCGTCATTAAATCAATGAATATTTTGTAACCCAATCCATAGAAGCCCTTTACCTTTCTAAGCTATGCTTTTACAATTAATTAATACATTAACAATAATTAAAGATAAGTAATGAGACTCAAACAAGCGTGGAGCTCGCTTGTTCAAAAAGTGTAATTTCACTAAATATGACGGTATTAGATGTTCTTAGTTTGTTTGAACAGCTATAAATGCGAGCGAAGCTCATACACAGATGTTATGTGAACTTAAGTTATTGCTATGATATTTATCTTTTCAATTTTTTATTTCAGTAGAATTCGCTCAATGGAAAACAGTACAGTTTAGGTTGTGCTACATTAGATTTCGCTTAGCATTTTGATGGAGTCAGCGTGTCGTACAGCACACACTTAGTTAAACTACAAAAAAATAAAAATGGCACACTGTTTAGTGTGCTTAAAGATGCTAATGGTTCAAATAGGACCGCGTTTGTTCCAAAAAAACAACTAGATAATGATTCCTTCTATATTTCCCCTGAAGAAGGCGCTGAATATGTTGCTCTTGTACAACATACAGATAATGGTACATCATTTATACAGCAGTTGTTACATCCTGAATTTCTTCCATTGGGCAAAGCGTTGTCGGTTGATGTCTATTACGATGGTGTGTTGCTACCAGTAATACAATGCTTTGATAGATCTAATAATTTGGTTTTAAAGCTAACAAAGAAGAGCGATAAAAATTACAAAAAAATCCGCTATTGCGCCTTTAATTGTGAACAGTTCAATGTAAGGTTTTATTTTACTGGAGAAGCCTTTGAGCTTGAGGTTGAAAAGGACATCGAGGAGAGTAACGCTTTTGGCGATCTCTACGATATGCGTATTCAAGGTAATAAAGAGCAGTGTTATGCCATTTTTAAAGACGAATCGAAGAGATCGTTCCCAGTCAATTTTCCTCGAAAATTGCTTAATAGTCTTCCTTTTTTTGACCTGCCAAGTCAATTACATGACGTTGCTGTAACATTTGATCACGATAACTATTGGTATTCATTGTCCTTTGAACGAACAAAGGCCTATCTGGTGTCGTTGATAAAGGATAAAGAACATACGTTTTCGGTTCTTTCTTGTGATGACGACACCAATGAACGTTCTTATTTGAGGCTTGATGTCGATATCTACTCGCTGGAGGTTTTGGCGTGGCGATCAGATTTAGTTAGACTGGGTATTGACATAGAAGCGTTGGATGAAGGAGATACCATCAAGGGCAAGGTCAAATCAAGGATAACAGACGACGGCCGCTTGTTTATAAATTTTGTATTGACTGAGTGTCAAGAGTATGAAGGTTGGATCAAAATAGACCGTAGTTTCGAGAAAAATGGAATTAAGCATTTTGTTTTCACAAAATTATCTTCTGATGGAAGTCAATTTGTTATCAAACAACCTGAATTTTTTACTCATGGCATTATTGATTTCTTCGAACCTCAAGGTCAGTGCTCCGTGAGTATTTACGAATTCCAAGAGAATGAAAAATCACCTCGCGAATGGAAAGTCAAACACGTTGTACCATGCTGGCTTAACGGTAAGAAGATTAATCAAGATATCGATAACGGACACTGTAGTTTTGAGGGCGTTTTGGTGCATGACTGGTATGCCCGTAACAAGGAAGTGTTTTCCCCCTTTGGGAAGGTCAATCGCAACTTTCACCACTATGCTTTGAGAAACCACGCAGTGTGTGAGGTGGTCATGGATGGGCAAGCACAAATGGTCCTCATTCCTTCATCTTTGTTAAAAGCGAAAGGGTTGATACGCATTGAGGCTGGTACAAGCTTTAAAGGCGTAGCGAGGTATGTGTTATTGGATATTTTTCATGTTGGCCACAGGGGGTGGTTGGCCGACAACGTTGAAGTTGTCGAAAATGACAAAGACGCAAGGGCCTTGCCAAAGCTCCATGAGTCTCAAGTTGAAATTCTCAAGTTTGTCTGCGAGGAACCCAGCCAATACAAAGTAAGAGTTTATACCTTTGCTTCATTGGACGATGAGCAGACCTTTCGATTCAATGATTACAGTAAACAGATGGAATCGATACCTGAGCCTGAGCGTTATCACTTTATTGTGAAAACGCAACCCAGAGGTCAATTCATCAATGTGAGAGAAATACTATCGGCTGAATTACAACCATGAATACACTTAAAGCCCTGTACGCCCTAACGATACACAAAAATGCCGACGCCTTGAAAAGTAGTAAACGCATGATACTTCAAGTGCCCGAACCTATCGAACTCTGGGATAAGTTCTTGAGCGGAAAGTTAGCTCTGAACAAATCATTCAACGAGAGTGAACCATATTTTTTGATGGTGGAGCTTGTGAAGCGCGCTCACAAAAAGGGGTATTTACTGTTAACCATCCCTGTGTGTCTTGATGTGCCAAAAGAAGGAGGTGGTATTTTTCTTCACCCTGACCCTCTTAGGCCCATTCAAGTAAATCCTGAATATGTTTCGGGAGAACACCACGATGGCAGACCTGAAATTATATTGTCAGAATCCCAAACCGCGCTTAACCATTTGTCTCAGTATTACGAGATAGGCACGCCTGAAAGCTGGTTGAGTGCAGCAAAATCGCTTTTGTACAGCACGTGCGGTGTTAATAGCTTGACTGCGTTAGTTCAGCTCATCCAAGGACAGCTGAATAACACCGATTTGTCTGTACAATTCTCCCTTTCCTCGATGCCAGATACAGTCGGCCCACTAATGCATGTATCAAACTTGTATGAAGGTTTATTATCTGATAGCACCAGTGATTGGACTCACACACCGCTGAAAAAATTGCTCGAAACCTTTGATGGAAAGACTCATACCAATTCGATTACGACTCATTACTTAGGGGAGCAAATAGGTTGGTTTAGCAACGCAGACAATATGCAAAGAAGTGCGCTAATGGGGCACATGGACACGCGAACGGGGAAGCAAGAATCGGGTAAAGAGCGAGAGTTATTTCCATTAGATAATACTCAGCGCAACGCATCTATTATGGCTAGGTATTTAGAACTCTATTACGAAGATAATGCTGAACTTGGTCGAATACTTGCGGTTAATGGTCCACCCGGCAGTGGTAAGACATCAATGTTGAAGGCTGTGATTGCTCAAGAAAGTGTGCTTGCCGTATTAAACAATAAGCCTTGTCCAATCATTGTTGCAGCCGGTGCGACAAACCAGTCCGTCAAGAATGTGGTCTCCGCTTTTCCTGATGTTATCCATAAAGCCGAAGGTGATGAGTTTATCCTCTACCAACGCTGGCTACCTTCGGTGAATAATTACGGCAGCTTTTTGGCCTCGGCTGAAGCGTTAAAAAAATTCACGGAGGAAGAAAAGGAAAAAACACCGGTCATTGAAGCGTTTGGTAAAGATAAGCCTTATGTTTTTGGCTGGACCAACGTATGCCAAGAGCTAAACGAATTATCACAGTTAAGTCGATTAGAAAAACACTATTTGGATAAGCTTTCTGTTCATTGCCGCTTATCTGGGATCGAGACTCCAGCCAATATTGAAAAAGCAAAAATCTATTTACGTGATTATCTCAACCAACTGTCTAGAAGTATGTTAGAGACAGCGAAAGTGTGTGCACAGCAGGTAAAACGTGGGAATTATAACCCTGATGACGTGTTTCCTGTTGCGGATAGGCAGTACCACCTATCGAACTTTGACGATACAAGGCAAGAATTTTCGTTATGGCTGAAAATGGAGAAGGGCAGCAATAAGTATCTTAAGATTGTAGCTCGCATGAATCGTGAACGCATTCGCGATGAGGGTATTACAGAGTCTGACTATGCCGAAAAGTTGCATGATGCCACTATTGATTTGTTTATTGAGCACCTCCTTGATACGTCTTATCGCCCATTGATGTTTCATGTTGCGGCGAGGTATTGGGAAGCCGAGTTTTTGTTGTCACAGCGAAAATCCGTACTCTTTGCGCAAACCGAAGAGAACCTAATTGAGGGTTTGAGGCGGATTTGCATGGTCACACCGGTGGTCATTTCTACGCTACATATGTTACCCAAACTATTACAAATCAAGAATTATGTGCCTGGTGCGAAGCAACGCGCATACGCGTATGGTGGAATTGACTTGCTCATTACTGATGAATCTGGTCAGGCGGATATCCGTTTAGGGTTACCATCTATGTCACTATGTCAACGTTTAATCAGTGTTGGAGATATTAGCCAGCTTGAGCCTGTAATCGATAATAAGAAGGACATATCCGCATACGATGATTACACAGCATGGATAAAGCAAGGGTATACCCTAGATCAAATAACAAGATTTATTCAACTTGGGTTTACGCCGACATCTGGAAGCCTACTGCATCTTGTGATGCTCGCATCCTCTCATTCCTACCAAGGAGATGGGTTTATGCTGCGTGGGCACTATCGCTGTTATCAAAAAATCATCGATTACTGTAACCAGATGGTGTACGACAATAAGTTGTTTTATCTGCCCTTCAAAAATACAGAGGTGGATGAAGAAGTTTTGCCTGCGATGGCGTATGTGGAAACGCCGGGGGACTCTGAGGCCGGCGATAATTCAAAGTCAAAACGAAATAAAGCCGAAGCCATGCTAATTGCCGAGATGGTTGTCTCTCGCTATAAGGACTGGCAAGAAAAGCTCAAAGATGAAGAGAAAGGCGAGTTACCTGACTTGCCATCAATGCTTGCCATTGTGACACCATTCAATCAGCAGCCCAAAGCCATTCGTGCTGCGTTGATAAAGGTTAATGCAGAGAAAGGTGGTATCATTCCTAAGCAAGAAATCATAGATACAACAATTGATACTATTCATAAGCTGCAAGGTGCCGAAAAAGATATTGTGATTTTTTCGGGGGTGCAAACCCATAATGACAATGGCAATCTGTTCTTCGAAAAACAACCATATTTATTAAATGTAGCTGTCTCTAGGGCAAAAAAGTCATTTATCGCAGTGATCTGTCCAAAGCTTTATCGCCTCTATGAGGAACCTTCGTCAGAAGGTACCTCAACAACATCGGTCAATTCGGTTCATTTCTTGGGGCGCTATCTTAATCAGCACGGCAAACGTTTATTCCCCAAGCATCTTTTTGTGGTGGAAGCTAAAGGTAAAGTCGGTGTACTGAGACAGTTTCTTTATCAAGATTACATGATTTATCCTACGAATGGTTCGGTCACGAAATCTGGGCTAGAGGATGACAATGTTGTGACAGCGCGGCGTCAGTTGTTTCCTGACTACGATTTAAACCACAACGGCAAAGCAGCATTGAAAACGATATTGGGAGAAGGTCCTCGGGTTAAAAGCATCTTGCTTGCGACTGACAATGACAATGTGGGCGAGACCATTGCATGGCATTTGTTTCAGCACACTAAACGAGTCGCACCAGAGATCGCCAAAAAGATGATACGGGTACCACTTGGAGCCATCACCCAAGAAGCAGTTGATGCAGCGAAAAACCACCCCCGTGAGTTTGATAATGGAATGGTATCGGCGGAAATCGCCCGCGATATTATTGATAAATGGGTAGCTCAGCGGATGTACTCAGTTATTCAAAATCATGCTCCACTAGCAAATAAAAAAGGGATCGGGGTTGGGCGTGTGAAGGCTGCGGTTCTGGATTTGTTAACGAAGCGACAAGCGCTCGCAGAAGCGGAAGCAGCCACGTCTCTATGTGTGAACTTGACCGTAAATGGCAGAGTTATTAGAGGTCATATCAAAAATATGCCGACGGAATATGTGCTCGATTTTAAAGAAGACCTGCGTAAAAGTGAGAAACGAGATGACCCTACACGCTATGAGTATAAAAAGTACGAGCAGAAACAAGAGCACTACATGCCACCTAATCGCTCCACGGCTGGTGTTCTGCGTTACGCGTACCTGAATCATGGGTTAAAGCCTGAAGTAGCCATTGAATTGTTACAACGCTTATATATAGGAGACGAATAATGAGTAACAGTGCCCATGATGATATTACGGTGTTAGATACCAATGCGCTTAGCGACATCAAAGACAAAGATTTGCGTGCACTCTTTGAGCTCATCGTGCAGATGGAGGAAGCTGAACAACTTGGTGATGCTGTAACTATCAAACAGATAATTGAATTGTCTCGTATTGGCAAAAACGGGAAACTGCCAGTTGTCTTTGAGGTTGAATCTGTTATCCAGTCTGGCTGGTGGGAGAGCGAGCTGTGCAGTAACCCCCGTTGCAAGCCTCGACTGTCAGTGCCGTTGACACAAAATGATATAGATGCCATTGAACGTGGTAATTTTACTGTGACATTAGAAGAGAACCTTTTGAGTAATGGAATGCTTCGCTTGGATGAATTAATTGAGCAGATGGAAATTTACGGCATCTCTCGCCCCTCTACAATGCCAAGCGTTTTGACTGAATTAATGGATAAATCATCTTTGGTGGATATCAATCTCAATCTTGAGCAAGTATCTGTAACAGAAGCAGGTAGCATAGTCGATGAAACGCTTAAGGCGCATTTAGGCGATATCGGCTCATTTGAATGGAACGGAAAAGTGTCACGATTATTAGGTGATATTGAAGCGGGTAAATTGTCAGCTGATATTCTTATCCTTATGGTATACGAAGACCTGTTTGGTCTAGAAGAGCGAAAACGCGTAGAGCAGGTCGCTTGGACAGATCCAGAAGTTCTTTATTCGCCACCTGATACGCAGAAAAGAGTGGGTGGTGTACTTTCTAAAACTTATAAACCTGCTACATAATGCATGGGCTACATTAGTTATCCACGAAGTGCAGGTGAGCGACTAGATCGCCAGCGAGTACAAGAAGTGATTCGTCTCATCGAGGGACTTGCCGACATCGTTATGCCCTCGACCCTTGATGGTATTCTTGCGCTTCTTAATCAGATCGGTTGGCATAATTTACCGCCACATATCAAAGCGAAGCTGCTGGCGCTAATGCGCAAGCAGCTATATCCCAAGCTTGATCCGCAAATAACATCAAAGCCTGTAGAGCATCAATCGTATCGAACAGATATCCAATCTCTCAATTCTTTGATGGTGGAGTTAGGGCTATCGATTAGTGAAGACACAGGGCTACCACTACATGAAAGGCTTAATGCGACGGGTTTATTTAATCTTCGCCTAGCACAATCTGACTCATCAGGAGCAAATACGCCACCAATTTTGATTGATTCAAATGGCATGACTCTGACGGTTATTGAAGATGACAAAGAGGTCATTGAAAATCAAGGGCTAGCAATTACGCAGGCTATTTATGCATATCCTGATGATGCTGATGTTCTACAACAAAGTTATCTCTCAGGTAAGCACTCAACATACTACTTAGAGAATAGTAATCGTGGAGATGTTATTGATGCTGTAGATTCGAGTGCTTCAACGTTAGCGAAAGAGAATCTAAATACCGAAAAATCGTTATATAATAAGGATGTTGATGAGGTGAAATCAGAGGACGAGGCTGATTCCACAGATAAAGGATCAGACGTCATTAAAGAGCTTGAACCAGGGTCAAAAGGCAGCTGGAATAAGGCTTTGAATGGTAAATTAGAGCCGAACCATAAATACAAAGTTGGTGAGCATCTATACGAAACAGATGATCATGGACGTGTCACCCGCGTTAGTGGAGTGTTACACTTAACAAAGCGAGATAGGAATACGTACCAGCAAGGAAAATCTGCCAAAGAAGGAGGGATTAAAGATGGTTTGGCTAATGATGATGGTGGTCATATAATTGCGTCGGTATTAGATGGAGCAGGTGAACAGATTAACTATGTACCTATGGATTCAAATCTGAATCGTGGTGTATGGAAACAAATGGAGAATATTTGGGCTAAAGCGTTAAAGGGTCCCCCCCCACAGCAGGTGAAAGTTGATATTCAACCTGTTTATGAGGGAGAAAGTAAGCGGCCAGTTGCATTTAGTGTAAAATATTGGATAGACGGAAGACATAGTACTGCGCATTTCGAAAATAAGCCCGGAGGTTGAACCAAGATGACGGTAGATGAAATTTATCTCGAAATAGCACACAACATAATCGATGCTATAGAAACCCAATGGACTGTAGCCATTATAACTTGTGAACTCGCTGAAGATGCTGGTAGGTTTAAAGGTATATATAAAGAAGATATTGAATCTGCTGTCGATCATGACTTTGGTGTTAGTTATGAAACATATAAGGCCTTTAAGAATCTTCATGAAATCACCACAGAAGGTGGAGAAAACAAGTGGAATAGAGCTAAATTCACACTGTATCCAACAGGTAAATTTAGTATTGACTTTGAGTGGGATCAGGGCCTTGCGAATGAAATACAGGCGAACTCGATGTAAATGGCGTTGTAGTATGTTTGCTACTCGCCGGAAGTACACTTGGTGTAGCCGTCTTTTTAGAACATGGGATATGTCGATTTTATGAAACATGAGATTGGTTATTGTCGTTGGCCATTTACGAGAAATCAGTGTATTGAGAAACTGCTGATTGCTGGGGCTGATAAACCATCTTTAAGCTACAACTTAGAGTGGATTGCGCTAAGTGTGGAAACATTCGCTGTGGAGCATAATAAAGGAGTTTTATTATCTGAAAGCAGCGAATTGCTGTCTAGTATTGCGGCGTCTTTAGACTCGGTACCAAATAAGCATTTGATGGCTACAACGGCGTCTAAGCATTCGGTTTATGAAACTATTTGTGATGTACTAAGAGCTTCTTTGTGTTTGCCGTA
Organism: Rheinheimera sp. UJ51; assembly: GCF_020819615.1. Lineage (NCBI taxonomy): Bacteria > Pseudomonadati > Pseudomonadota > Gammaproteobacteria > Chromatiales > Chromatiaceae > Rheinheimera > Rheinheimera sp. UJ51. The sequence goes on along the minus strand of NZ_JAJHOG010000017.1, from coordinate 1,015 downwards.
CTCTCTGGAGAATTTAGAACGTGCAAACAGGCTATATGCATTGTTACCTAAGCCACCTATACAGCACCTATTTGACGCATATGTTATGTATCAAGTTACCTTTGGATATACTAATCAGTTACATGATTGGAATGATCATTTTACAGACCTTCAAAAGAAGAGTGGTTTGAATGCACTTAATAGGGTGCAACTAGATTATGGTTTAGCGCTTGTTTCAAGGACTGAGGAAAACATTAGCCAATTAAGGCCTGCATTGATTAGCTCTTTTGAAACGTATACCGATGGTGAATATTTGTTAAATGGTAACGAAAAAATCCAAACAGCCCGAAGTAGATTAAATTGGCTATTGCTCTATAGTTCTGTTTGTAGTGGTCAACTAATTCCGGACAGTATATTAGATAGAGCCTCAGCTTTTGCCGGTAGCACACCATCATTGAATTGATGTGGCCTGCGCCAGTTGTAATAATCCATCAGGTAAAAACTAATATCCCGCTGTGCTTCTGCTTTGCTCATATAACCCGTTACCGGCACCCACGCAGACTTTAAGCTTCTGAACAGTCTTTCAATTGGGGCATTATCCCAACAATTCCCGCGACGACTCATACTTTGCGTCATGAGATAACGCCAAAGCCTTTGACGGAATAAACGACTGGCATACTGGCAACCCTGATCAGAGTGAAACATAACACCTTGTGGCCTGCCTCGTTACCCATGCTTTATGAAAGAGCTGTTTAACTCACCTAAAATTTCATGGGAAAAGATAGATGACTGGGACTGGAGAAGCGAATATTCTATTTTGGACTTGTTGTATTGGGGAACTTTCGATGAACACGCTGCGTATTTCGGTGATTCCGAACAGCGATCCCGGAGTTATCCGATCACCCGTTAGCCTTTCTTTTTCATAACTGTAGTTTTACGCTAAGTGATCGGATTGGTCTAGTTTTCTCATCGACTCTCCTGTTAATTCTATTCGGTGACTGTTGTGTAATAGCCTATCTAATAGTGCATCAGCGAT